>CAMKZP010000137.1 GCA_946477805.1 uncultured Enterobacter sp. | reverse complement strand
TGGCCGAGTACTACAAAATCAAAGTGGCCGATCTGCTCTCGAAACGTCGTTCACGCTCCGTGGCGCGACCGCGTCAGATGGCGATGGCCCTGGCAAAAGAATTAACCAACCACAGCCTGCCGGAAATCGGCGATGCGTTTGGTGGCCGTGACCATACGACCGTGCTGCATGCTTGCCGTAAGATTGAGCAGTTACGCGAAGAAAGCCACGACATTAAAGAAGACTTTTCCAATTTAATCAGAACTCTATCATCGTGACGCTATGAAATTTACCGTTGAACGTGAACATTTATTAAAACCGCTGCAACAGGTGAGTGGCCCATTAGGTGGCCGCCCAACGCTGCCTATTCTCGGAAACCTGCTGCTTCAGGTCGCGGACGGTACGCTGTCGCTGACCGGCACGGATCTGGAAATGGAAATGATCGCGCGCGTTACGCTGACTCAGCCGCACGACGCAGGCGCGACCACGGTTCCGGCACGTAAATTCTTTGATATCTGCCGCGGGTTGCCGGAAGGCGCTGAAATCGCAGTGCAGCTCGAGGGCGACCGCATGCTGGTGCGCTCTGGCCGCAGCCGTTTCTCGCTCTCCACCCTGCCTGCGATTGACTTCCCGAACCTCGACGACTGGCAGAGTGAAGTTGAATTTACCCTGCCGCAGGCGACGATGAAGCGTCTGATTGAAGCCACGCAGTTCTCGATGGCGCACCAGGACGTTCGTTACTACTTAAACGGCATGCTGTTTGAAACCGAAGGTGAAGAGCTGCGTACCGTGGCGACCGACGGCCACCGTCTGGCGGTCTGCTCCATGCCGATTGGTGACTCACTGCCAAACCATTCGGTGATCGTGCCGCGTAAAGGGGTGATTGAGCTGATGCGTATGCTCGACGGCGGTGATACCCCGCTGCGCGTGCAGATCGGCAGCAACAACATCCGCGCGCACGTGGGTGATTTTGTCTTCACCTCGAAGCTGGTTGACGGCCGTTTCCCGGATTATCGCCGCGTATTGCCGAAAAATCCGGACAAAACGCTGGAAGCGGGCTGCGATAGCCTCAAGCAGGCCTTTGCCCGTGCGGCCATTCTCTCTAACGAGAAATTCCGCGGCGTGCGCCTGTACGTGAGCGAAAACCAGATCAAAATCACCGCTAACAACCCGGAGCAGGAAGAGGCAGAAGAAATTCTGGACGTCACCTACGCCGGGACCGAGATGGAAATCGGTTTTAACGTCAGCTACGTGCTGGATGTGCTCAACGCGCTGAAATGCGAAAACGTGCGCATTCTGCTGACCGACTCCGTTTCGAGCGTACAGATTGAAGATGCGGCCAGCCAAAGCGCGGCGTATGTTGTCATGCCAATGAGACTGTAATGTCGCTCACCCGTCTGTTGATCCGCGACTTTCGCAACATCGAAAGCGCGGATCTCGCTCTCTCCCCTGGCTTTAATTTCCTGGTTGGCGCAAACGGCAGCGGAAAAACCAGCGTGCTGGAAGCCATCTATACGCTCGGCCACGGCCGGGCGTTTCGCAGTTTGCAGATTGGCCGCGTGATTCGCCACGAGCAGGACTCTTTTGTTCTCCACGGGCGTTTGCAGGGGGCAGAGCGGGAAACCGCCATCGGCCTGAGCAAAGACAAGCAGGGCGACAGCAAAGTGCGTATCGACGGCACCGACGGCCACAAGGTGGCAGAGCTGGCGCTGTTAATGCCGATGCAGCTGATCACGCCCGAGGGGTTTACTTTACTCAACGGCGGCCCCAAATACAGAAGAGCCTTCCTCGACTGGGGATGCTTTCACAACGAAGCCGGTTTCTTTAACGCCTGGAGCAACCTTAAGCGCTTGCTCAAGCAGCGTAACGCCGCGCTTCGCCAGGTAACGCGCTACGCCCAGCTGCGCCCGTGGGATATGGAATTAATCCCTCTCGCGGAACAAATCAGCCGCTGGCGAGCCGAATACAGCGCAGGTATCGCAGAAGACATGGCGGACACCTGCAAACAGTTTTTACCCGAGTTTTCTCTCACCTTCTCCTTCCAGCGCGGCTGGGAGAAAGAGACGGATTACGCTGACGTATTAGAGAGAAACTTCGAGCGCGACCGCATGCTGACCTACACCGCGCACGGCCCGCACAAGGCGGATTTCCGCATTCGTGCCGACGGTGCGCCGGTGGAAGATACGCTGTCTCGCGGGCAGCTTAAGCTCCTGATGTGCGCGCTACGTCTGGCGCAGGGGGAGTTTCTCACCCGCGAGAGCGGGCGACGCTGCCTGTATCTGATAGATGATTTTGCCTCGGAACTCGACGACGCGCGGCGCGGGCTGCTTGCCAGCCGCTTAAAAGCCACGCAGTCGCAGGTTTTCGTCAGCGCGATTAGCGCTGAACACGTTATAGACATGTCGGACGAAAATTCGAAGATGTTTACCGTGGAAAAGGGTAAAATAACGGATTAACCCAAGTATAAATGAGCGAGAAACGTTGATGTCGAATTCTTATGACTCCTCCAGTATCAAAGTCCTGAAAGGGCTGGATGCGGTGCGTAAGCGCCCAGGTATGTATATCGGTGATACCGATGACGGCACCGGTCTGCACCACATGGTATTCGAGGTTGTGGATAACGCTATCGACGAAGCGCTCGCGGGTCACTGTAAAGACATCGTGGTGACCATCCATGCGGACAACTCCGTATCCGTCACCGATGATGGCCGCGGCATTCCAACCGGTATTCACCCGGAAGAGGGCGTATCTGCTGCGGAAGTGATCATGACCGTCCTGCACGCAGGCGGCAAGTTCGACGATAACTCCTATAAAGTTTCCGGCGGCCTGCACGGCGTAGGCGTTTCCGTGGTTAACGCCCTGTCGCAGAAGCTGGAGCTGGTTATCCAGCGCGAAGGCAAAATTCACCGTCAGCTCTATACGCACGGCGTGCCGCAGGCACCGCTGGCCGTGACCGGTGACACCGATAAAACCGGTACCCTGGTGCGTTTCTGGCCGAGCCACGAAACCTTCACCAACGTCACCGAGTTCGAATACGACATCCTGGCGAAGCGCCTGCGCGAACTGTCATTCCTGAACTCTGGCGTCTCTATTCGTCTGAAAGACAAGCGTGACGGCAAAGAAGACCACTTCCATTACGAAGGCGGCATCAAGGCGTTCGTGGAATATCTGAACAAGAACAAAACGCCAATCCACCCGAATATCTTCTACTTCTCCACCGAAAAAGACGGTATCGGCGTAGAAGTGGCGCTGCAGTGGAACGATGGTTTCCAGGAAAACATCTACTGCTTCACCAACAACATTCCACAGCGTGACGGCGGTACGCACCTTGCGGGCTTCCGCGCGGCGATGACACGTACCCTGAACGCCTACATGGACAAAGAAGGCTACAGCAAAAAAGCGAAAGTCAGCGCCACCGGTGACGACGCCCGTGAAGGCCTGATTGCCGTGGTCTCCGTGAAGGTGCCGGATCCGAAGTTCTCCTCGCAGACCAAAGACAAGCTGGTCTCTTCCGAGGTGAAATCGGCGGTAGAACAGCAGATGAACGAGCTGCTGAGCGACTACCTGCAGGAAAACCCGTCCGACGCGAAAATCGTTGTCGGTAAAATTATCGACGCGGCGCGTGCCCGTGAAGCGGCGCGTAAAGCCCGTGAAATGACCCGCCGTAAAGGCGCGCTGGACTTAGCAGGCCTGCCGGGCAAGCTGGCTGACTGCCAGGAACGCGACCCGGCGCTGTCCGAACTGTACCTTGTGGAAGGGGACTCCGCGGGCGGTTCTGCGAAACAGGGCCGTAACCGTAAGAACCAGGCTATCCTGCCGCTGAAGGGTAAAATCCTCAACGTTGAGAAAGCCCGTTTCGACAAAATGCTCTCTTCTCAGGAAGTGGCGACGCTGATCACCGCGCTCGGCTGCGGCATTGGACGCGACGAGTACAACCCGGACAAGCTGCGCTACCACAGCATCATCATCATGACCGATGCGGACGTCGACGGCTCGCACATCCGTACGCTGCTGTTGACCTTCTTCTATCGTCAGATGCCTGAGATCGTTGAGCGCGGCCACGTCTACATTGCACAGCCACCGCTGTACAAAGTGAAAAAAGGCAAGCAGGAACAGTACATTAAAGACGACGAAGCGATGGATCAGTACCAAATCGCAATCGCTCTTGACGGTGCGACCCTGCACGCCAACTCCCACGCGCCTGCCCTGGCCGGCGAGCCGCTGGAGCGTCTGGTGTCCGAGTTCAACGCGGCGCAGAAAATGATTACGCGTATGGAACGTCGCTATCCGAAAACGCTGCTGAAAGAGCTGGTCTATCAGCCAACGCTGACCGAAGCCGACATGAGCAACGAGCAGACGGTTTCCCGCTGGGTGAATGCCCTGGTGAGCGAGCTGAACGAGAACGAGCAGCACGGCAGCATGTGGAAATGTGATGTTCAGCAGAACGCTGACGGGCAGTTTGAGCCGATTATCCGCGTGCGTACTCACGGCGTTGATACCGATTACCCGCTGGAGCACGAGTTTGTGACCGGTCCGGAATACCGCCGTATCTGTACACTCGGCGAGAAGCTGCGCGGCCTGATCGAAGACGATGCGTTCATTGAGCGTGGCGAACGCCGCCAGCCGGTTGCCAGCTTCGAGCAGGCGCTGGAATGGCTGGTGAAAGAGTCCCGCCGCGGCCTCGCGATCCAGCGCTATAAAGGTCTGGGTGAAATGAACCCGGATCAGCTGTGGGAAACCACCATGGATCCGGAAAGCCGCCGCATGCTGCGCGTAACGGTAAAAGACGCGATTGCAGCGGATCAGCTGTTCACCACCCTGATGGGTGACGCGGTTGAACCACGTCGCGCCTTTATCGAAGAGAACGCGCTGAAAGCGGCGAACATCGATATCTAAGCTGTTATCCCCCTCACCCTAACCCTCTCCCCACAGGGGAGAGGGGATGTACGGTACCGCCTTTTCTCCCTCGCCCCTGTGGGGTGAGGGGGAAATTCTGTGGCCGCAAAAGGGGAATCCCTCCCTCACACCTTATCCCCTTTCTTACCGTGTTTTTTGAGCGGAATCGCGTTAGCATGAGGCAGCACTCATTTATCCTGGGGATCTCATGGCTATCAAACTCATTGCAATCGATATGGACGGCACGCTGCTGCTGCCTGATCACACTATCTCTCCTGCCGTTAAAAATGCGATCGCCGCCGCACGCGAAAAAGGTGTGAACGTGGTGCTGACCACCGGCCGGCCGTATGCGGGCGTGCACAGCTACCTGAAAGAGCTCCACATGAATCAGCCGGGCGATTACTGCATCACCTACAACGGTGCGCTGGTGCAGAAAGCGGCAGATGGCAGCACGGTGGCCCAAACCGCGCTGAGCTATGATGATTACCTGTACCTGGAAAAACTCTCCCGCGACGTCGGTTCCCACTTCCACGCGCTCGATCGCAACACGCTCTACACTGCTAACCGCGATATCAGCTACTACACCGTGCACGAATCCTATGTGGCGACTATTCCGCTGGTATTCTGCGAAGCGGAAAAAATGGATCCCGCGACACAGTTCCTGAAAGTCATGATGATCGATGAGCCGGAGATCCTGGACAAAGCCATTGCACGCATCCCGGCAGAGGTGAAAGAGAAATACACCGTGCTAAAAAGTGCGCCGTACTTCCTCGAAATCCTGGATAAACGCGTCAATAAAGGCACCGGCGTAAAATCCCTTGCGGATGCGCTGGGAATTAAGCCAGATGAGATCATGGCGCTGGGCGACCAGGAAAATGACATCGCAATGATTGAATTTGCGGGCATGGGCGTCGCAATGGATAACGCTATCCCGTCGGTGAAAGAAGTGGCGAATTTCGTCACCAAATCTAACCTGGAAGACGGCGTTGCCTACGCGATCGAGAAATTTGTCCTGCGGTAACAGCCCTGTCAACCATCAGCCTCGGCTATCAGCCGGGGCTTTTTTTTGCGCTGAATTTATTGAATTGTTCTTTTTGTGATCTTGATTGTAGTACAACATTAAGTGATTGTACTACATTACCATCATGATAAAGACGAAAGGCATCACGTTTGTACTGCAAAAGTGAGGCGAAATTCAGCGGTCACGGTAAAGTAGTGATGGACACACAGAGCACAAGGACTCTCCATGACTCTCAATAAAACCGATCGCATCGTCATTACGCTGGGCACCCAGATTGTGGGTGGCAAATACGTTCCCGGTTCGCCGCTGCCGGCAGAGGCGGAACTTTGCGAGGAGTTTGAAACCTCGCGCAACATCATCCGGGAAGTGTTCCGCTCGCTGATGGCGAAGCGGCTGATTGAAATGAAGCGCTATCGCGGTGCGTTTGTGGCCCCGCGCAACCAGTGGAACTACCTCGATACCGACGTGCTGCAGTGGGTGCTGGAAAACGACTACGACCCGCGGCTTATCGGTGCGATGAGCGAAGTACGAAACCTGGTGGAACCGGCCATCGCCCGCTGGGCGGCGGAGCGCGCAACCTCTGGTGACCTGGCGCAGATCGAGTCGGCTTTAAACGACATGATCGCCAATAACCAGAACCGGGAGGCGTTTAACGAGGCGGACATTCGCTACCACGAAGCGGTGCTGCAGTCGGTGCATAACCCGGTATTACAGCAGCTTAGCGTGGCGATCAGCTCGCTACAGCGTGCGGTATTTGAACGTACATGGATGGGCGATGAGGCCAATATGCCGAAAACGCTCCAGGAACATAAAGCGCTGTTCGATGCGATACGGCATCAGGACGGCGATGCGGCAGAGCAGGCGGCTCTCACGATGATCGCCAGCTCGACACGAAGGCTGAAGGAAATCACATGACATCTCGCTACATCGCAATTGACTGGGGATCGACCAATCTGCGCGCCTGGCTTTATCAGGGCGAGCGGTGCCTGGAGAGCAGGCAATCAGAAGCGGGCGTTACGCGGCTGAACGGAAAATCTCCCGAGGCGGTGTTAGCAGAAGTCACACAAAACTGGCGCGATAGCGCCACGCCGGTAGTGATGGCGGGAATGGTGGGCAGCAACGTGGGCTGGAAGGTTGCGCCCTATCTCCCGGTTCCTGCCCATTTCTCCGCTATTGGCGATCAGTTAACGTCCGTTGGCGACAATATCTGGATTATTCCCGGCTTGTGCGTCTCGCGCGACGATAACCATAACGTGATGCGCGGCGAAGAGACGCAGCTGCTTGGCGCGCGCACGCTTTCTCCTTCTTCTGTCTACGTCATGCCCGGAACGCACTGCAAGTGGGTTCAGGCTGACGCTGAGCAAATCCACGATTTTCGCACCGTTTTGACCGGCGAACTGCTCCATTTGCTGCTCAATCATTCCCTTGTGGGAGCCGGTTTACCTGAGCAGAAAGCCTCGGCCGAGGCGTTTGCTGCCGGTCTGGAGCGTGGGATCGCCTCGCCTGCCGTTTTGCCGCAGCTTTTTGAGGTTCGCGCCTCGCACGTGCTGGGAAATCTCCCGCGCGAGCAGGTGAGCGAGTTTCTCTCCGGCCTGCTGATTGGCGCTGAGGTCGCCAGCATGCGTGATTTCGTTGCGCACGAGCAGGCCATCACAATTGTCGCGGGCGCATCGCTGACCTCGCGCTACGAGCAGGCATTTCGCGCCGTTGGGCGTCGCGTTTCAACGGTATCCGGCGACACGGCATTTCAGGCAGGAATAAGGAGCATCGCTCATGCAGTGGCAAACTAATCTCCCCCTCATCGCCATTTTGCGCGGCATCACGCCCGATGAGGCGCTGGCGCACGTCGGCGCGGTTATCGACGCCGGGTTCGACGCGGTGGAAATCCCACTCAACTCTCCCGAGTGGGAAAAAAGCATTCCGGCGGTAGTGGATGCGTTTGGTGATAAGGCGCTGATTGGCGCAGGAACCGTCTTACAGCCGGAGCAGGTGGACAGGCTGGCGAAGATGGGCTGCAGGCTCATCGTCACCCCCAATATCAATCCAGAGGTCATCCGCCGCGCGGTGGGCTACGGCATGACCGTCTGCCCCGGCTGTGCAACGGCGACAGAAGCCTTCACTGCCCTTGATGCGGGCGCGCAGTCGCTCAAAATTTTCCCGTCATCGGCCTTTGGCCCGGACTACATCAAAGCGCTGAAAGCGGTCTTACCCGCCAGCGTGCCGGTCTTTGCCGTGGGCGGCGTAACGCCAGAAAACCTGGCGCAATGGATGAAGGCAGGCTGTGTCGGCGCGGGTCTGGGCAGCGATCTTTATCGTGCCGGACAGCCCGTGGAACGTACCGCACGGCAGGCGGCAGCATTTGTGAAAGCGTATCGAGAGGCAGTGAAATGAAAATAACCAAACTCACCACGTACCGTTTACCCCCCCGCTGGATGTTCCTGAAAATCGAAACCG
>CAMKZP010000136.1 GCA_946477805.1 uncultured Enterobacter sp. | reverse complement strand
TCTTTTGCCACCAGATTCATCCCGTCCCGCAGCGGTGTGACCAGGCCCACGTCCGCATAGCGGAAGACTTTCATCAGGATCTTACGGTCAAAGTGCTGATTCAGATAGAAAAGCGGCGTCCAGCCGAGCTGACCGTAGCGGCCGTTGATCCGCCCGGCCTCGGTTTCCAGCTGATGACGAATGTCCTGGTAGGCCTGCACTTCCCCGCGCGAGGTTGGCGCTATCTGGGTGTAGCGAATTTTACCGTGGTGCTCGGCGTATTTATCCAGCAGCGTCTCATAGGCCAGAAAACGCTCCGGCAGCCCTTTTGAGTAATCCAGCCGCTCGACCGAAAAGATATTTTTAACGTGCTTCAGCTCATTCTTAAGCTGAGCCAGCTTAGGTGGCAGCGGCCCGGCTGCCTCCTGGGCAATTTCATCCGGCTCGATGCCTATCGGATAAACCTCGGTATGGAACGTTTTGCCCCACGCGGTATGGGATTTGCCGCCGTGGGTGACCAGCCGGGTTTTGCCCGAAACGCTGTCAAGGAATGCCAGCCTGTCGTTCTCCGTCTGGAAGCCCAGCAGATCGTAGTCAGCCAGCGCCTCCAGCAGCTCCTCGTGCGGCGGGAGCGCGTTAAATATCTCCGGCGTCGGGAACGGAATGTGCAGGAAGAAGCCGATACGGTTATTGACGCCGCGCTGTCTTAGCTCCCTGGCGAAGGGCAGCAGATGATAATCGTGGATCCATAAAATATCGTCTTCCTCGATCAAAGGCAGCAGTTTATCCGCCAGCAGCGCGTTGACGCGCGTGTAGCCTTCAAAGGATTCACGCTGGAATTTCACGAGGTCCAGGCGGTAGTGAAACGCCGGCCACAGCACCGCGTTAGAGAACTCGGAGTAGTATTCGTTGTAATCTTTTTCATTGAGCGCGAAAGAGGCCCAGGTAATGTTGCCCTGCGTGACTTTGTTGAGCGGTTGTTCTTCCTCACTGATGTCCCCGCTCCAGCCGAACCACAGCCCGCCAGCGGCTTTTAAGGCACCTAATACCCCGACCGCCAGGCCGCCTGCACTGGCTTTTTTATCATCAGGTGGTGCAATGCGATTAGAGACGACGATTAAGCGACCCATACTGATTTCTCCCGTTTTGTTGCGCTATTTGTTGTTGTTGCTGGTTAGCGACGTCAGATATCCACTGCCAGACGCTGGCGACGCTATCCAGCCGCCATTTGGCAATCGTTTCTCCAGGCCCGACCTTCACAGAAATGCCGCCGGCCTGATTAACTACCGTAAAGCCTGCCTCATCGGTCAGGTCATCCCCAAAAAATACCGGCGTACGGCCCTTAAAGGGCGGTTCTGCCATAAACGCCGCAATGGCAGCGCCTTTGTTGATCCCGTCCGGTTTTATCTCCACGACGCACTTACCCGGCTGCAGTGCGAGATGCGGATGCGAATCGGCCAGGTGGCGGGCGATGGCAAAGATCGCCGCTTCGTGGTGCGGTGCCTGACGATAGTGCAGCGCAAAGGCCATACCTTTAGCTTCCAGCTCGGTACCCGGCAGCGATGCCAGCGCGGAGGTGAGATAAGTGTGCAAGGTCTGAACTAAGGTTTCGGGAAGTGAAACGACGTGCAGTTGATCATGGATATCGCGGCGCTCCGCTCCGTGTACACCGGCTAGCGGAAAGTGGTAAGGACTGGCGAGCACGTCCAGCTCGGCCATTGAGCGCCCTGAAATCAATGCCAGTGCTCCCTCACTCATCCGTGAGAGGTGCTGCAAATTTTCTAACACCGTATCCGGTATAACAACCTCGTCAGGATGCGGTTTTATCCCGGCGAGCGTCCCGTCGAGATCAAAAAAGAAAGCATAGTCTCCGGACAGTACAGGCGGTGCGGTTAACGAGTCAGCCACCCTATTCCTCCTTACAATTAATAAAACGGCTCTGTAAGTATAGACAGTGTGACGGTGCTCGCCATTTGACAACCGCCCCGTCAGTAAAACTGGCGGGGCGGTAAAGGGCTCAGCTATGGTTAGTAGTTGAGCAATAAAAAGACAGATAAGAAGTCAGGCCGTTCGCTTCGCTTTTTGCTTGTAACGGTCGAATATCACGGCTGCCAGCAGGATCAGGCCACGCACCACGTACTGGGAGAACGGCGAAATATTCAGCAGGTTCATGGCGTTCTCCACCGTCCCCAAAATCAGTATCCCGGCCACCACATATGAGATTTTTCCGATGCCTCCCTTGAGCGAAACGCCGCCCAACACGCAGGCTGAGATAACAATCAGCTCATAGCCAATGGAGGTCATCGGCTGTCCGCTGGTCATGCGTGAGGCCAGAATAATCCCCGCCGCGGCGGAGACCAGGCCGGAGAGCACGAAGATGATGATCTTGGTGCGCACCACCGGCACGCCCGCCAGACGCGCCGCTTCTTCATTCCCGCCAATCGCCAGGGTATTACGCCCAAAGGTGGTGCGGTTGAGCAGGAAACCGAACAGGATCAGGCACGCCACCGTCAGCCAGATTGGCGCAGGCAGGCCCAGCCAGTTGGCGTAGCCCAGCGTGAAGAAGCGTTCGTCTTCAATCCCGACCGCTTTACCATCGGAGATGATATAGGCCAGCCCGCGCACGATCTGCATGGTCGCAAGCGTGGTGATCAGGGCGTTGATCTTGAGGCGGGCAATCACAAAGCCGTTTACCAGGCCGCTCAGGACACCGAGCATCAGCCCGGCGAAAACGCCGATCCACAGGCTCTCGGTCATGTTAATGACGACCGCGGTGGTGACCCCCGCACAGGCGATCACCGAGGCCACGGAGAGGTCAAAATCACCGGAGGCGAGGCAGAACAACATGCCGCAGGCCACCATGCCGGACATCGATATCGCCAGCCCCAGCCCCTTCATGTTGATAAAGGAGGCAAAGTTCGGCACAAAAATCGCGCAGGCGAGGAATAACACGGCAAACACAACCAGCATACCGTACTGGTCCCAGATGCGGCCGAGGCTGAAAGCCGACTTCGGCGCTCCGGATGTAGTAACAGAGGACATCATTGACTCCTTAATCAGGCGACAGCCTGGCTAACTTTAGGCATGGCGAGACTCAACGCCTGTTGCTCATTCGCCTGTTCATGCTGCAATTCACCGGCAATTTCACCTTCACGCATCACAACGATGCGGTCGGCGACGCCGAGCACCTCGGGCAGATCGCTTGAGGCGAATAACACCGCCACGCCGCGTTTTGCCAGCTCATAAATCACGTTATAGATTTCATGCTTTGCGCCGACGTCAATGCCGCGCGTGGGCTCGTCCAGCAGGATGACCTTCATGTCTTCCGACAGCCAGCGGCCCAGAATCGCCTTCTGCTGGTTGCCGCCGGAGAGGTTCATGATCAGCTGCTCCGCGCCGGGCGTTTTGATGTTCAGCGAGCGAATATGATGCTCGGCGTTGCTCGCCTCCCAGCCGTCGTCGATCAGACACCCGGCGCGGATGTACTTACGCCGGGCAGAAATATTGATGTTGTCCCGCACGGAGTGAACCGGAATGATCCCCTCCGCTTTCCTGTCCTCCGGGCAGAGCATCATTCCCGCCCGGATGGCATGAGCTGGCTTCTGGATATCGACGTTTTGCCCGTCGATAAACACCTGCCCCTGGGTAATGCGCGTGCCGCCAAACAGCCCCTTCATCAGCTCGCTGCGCCCTGCACCCACCAGGCCGAACAGCCCGACTATCTCACCGCTGCGCACCGAGACGGAAATCGGCGTCCGAACGCCCGGCGCCTTAACGCCGTCCAGCCGCAGACGCTCGGGGCCATACTCGCGGGGTGCCCAGTGATAGATATCCCCGAGATCGCGCCCGACCATCGCCTGAACGAGCTGGTCATGATCGACCTGCGCCATATCGGTGAAGGTGCGCACGTAGCGGCCATCCTTAAACACGGTAATGGCATCGCTCAGGGCAAAGATCTCCTCCATACGGTGGGACACGTACAAAATAACGCGGCCTTCTTTACGCAGCTCGCGGATCACGCGGAACAGATTTTCGATTTCACGCGCGGAGAGCGAGCTGGTCGGCTCGTCAAACGCGATAACCTTGGCGTTTCGCGCCAGCGCCTTGGCAATTTCAACCATCTGCCACTGGCCGATTGAGAGATATTTCAGCGGCGTCTGCGGGTCAACGTCCAGCCCAAGGTGTTTTAGCTGCAGCCCCGCTTCGTAGTTGAGCAGCGAGCGGTTTACGACGCCGCTCTTGTGCGGGAGCTGGCCCAGATAGATGTTTTCCGCCACCGTCATCTCAGGGATGAGGTGCAGCTCCTGATAGATAATGGCCACCCCGGCGTTTAATGCCGCCGTGGTATCCGCAAACGCCATCTCTTCGCCGCGAAGCGCCAGCGTTCCGGTCGTGGGGGCGTAGTTCCCGCTGAGGATTTTGAGCAGCGTGGATTTTCCCGCGCCGTTCTCCCCCATCAGGGCGTGCACCTGGCCGGCATGGCAGTCGAAGCTGATGTCGGTCAGCGCGTTTACGCCGGGGAAGGTTTTACCGATGCCGCGGAAAGAGAGATAGGGTAAGGACTGTTGCATAACGACTCCGTGATGCCAGAAAGAGGTACGTCTGGCCCCTCGCGGCGAGCAAGGGGCACAATCACAGCGTATTACTTACCGCCCAGTCCTTTTTTCGCCAGCTCCTCCTTGAAGTTATCGCGGGTGATCAGCACCACGTCGGTCACTTCAGTGAATTTTGGCGGCTCGGCCCCTTTGGTCACCCAGTTGTAGAGCATTTCGCTGGATTTGTAGCCATGCACGTCCGGGCTTGGCAGCAGAGAGCCGTAGAAGCCGGTCGCCTGCCCTTTGGAGAGCTCGCTCACCGCGTCCACGCCGTTGATGCCGATACCGATAACGTCAGGCGCCTTGAAGCCCTGACCTTCTGTGGCGCGCACCCCGCCCAGCACGGTGTTGTCGTTCATCCCGACCACCAGCCAGTGCTTCACTTCCGGATGCTGAACCAGCATGGAGTTTGCCGCGTCAAAGGCGCCGGGGATGTCGTTAGATTTGGTCGGCACTTTGTAGATCTGTTTTTCCGGGAAGCCGGCTGCTTTCAGCGCGTCCATGGAACCGGTGGTACGGCGACGCGCGGTGTCCAGCTCGTCGGCGGTGATCGCCATAACCGCGGTCTCCTTCACGTCCCAGCCGCGTTTTTGCATCTCTTTATAGAGCTCCTGGCCCTGACGCTCGCCGATTTTGGTCGCCGCCATCATCACCAGCGGCACGCTGTCCATCGGCTGGCCTTTGGCATTCACGAACTGGTCGTCAACCGCAATGACCTTCATGTCATACCCGCGCGCCTTCGCGGCGATGGCCGAGCCGAGTTTTGGGTCCGGCGTACAGATGACGAAACCTTTCGCGCCGCTGGCGGCGAGGCTGTCGATGGCGTTCAGCGTTTTTTCCCCGTCCGGCACCGCGATTTTAATCACCTCAAAACCCAGGTCTTTTCCGGCTTTATCGGCGAACTTCCACTCCGTCTGGAACCACGGCTCTTCCGGCTGCTTGACCAAAAAACCGAGTTTTAAATTCTCTGCGATAGCGGATTGTGACATAACGGCAGCCAGACCGATGGCCGCCAGCGCTTTAGTAAATTTGTGCATGGTTAACTCCAGCTTTAGCATTCTTTTCTGTAGGGAATAATTGCGTGCTTATTATTTAATCGGACGTAAAACAAGACATTAGCGCTTAGCTCATCAAAAGCGTGAGTGCTGGTGATAGTTTTAGCGGGAAATTAATCATCCATAAGAGAGCGCCATCACACCGCAGAATTACAGTAATTGCGTACATAAATTCAGCGGAAAATGACATAAAAACAGCCGGAATTATCATACAAATGTGGGAGGGCTAAGCTGAATTATCCATATAATCAGCTAATGAATCCCTGATGACCGGACGCCGCAGCGCCCGGCCCGGCATTACCAGCGGTAGTAGATATGGTCGGCATGGTCGCGAACGGGCGTTTCGTCGCCCAACAGGCGGGCAGAAAGGGTTAGCGCAAAGTCAAACGCGTGCCCCAGCCCTTTGCCGCTGATCAGGTTTTGGTCCTCGACCACCGGGGCATCAACGTATTCCCCGTCGGTCACCGTTTCCCAGAGTTCTCCCGAGCAGACGTAGCGGCGCCCCTTCAGCAGGCCGTTGCCCCCCAGCACGCGCGCCGCCGCGGAGCAGATGGGACAGATCAGCTTTCCGCTCTCGTCATGCGCGGTGACAAATGTTATCACCTCCCGGCTGGCTGCCAGGTTCACGCTCCCCTGCGGCCCGCCGGGCAGCACCACGGCGTCGTACAGCGTATCGATTCGCTCTGCCAGCGTGCTGTCTGCCACCATCGGAATGTTATGGTAGCTCACCACCGCGCGGGACTCCGCGCAGGCCAGGGTTTCCACTTCAATCTGCAAACGACGCAGGATATCAATAGTGATAATTGCCTCCGCTTCTTCAAAACCGGGAGCCAGTAACACCGCCACTTTTGCCATCGTAAACCTCACAAAAAGAAAGTTATAAAACATCGTTTCATTTTCACAAATGATGCAGATACCGTCTTTCGTGGCGATCACAAAAATGGTTATTTGGCGGAAATTGATTTGGCGCAATTAATGCGAAGCAAGATATATCTTAGATAATGAATCCAGATTCAACTCTTTTGCAGAATATCCTGCCACCGGATAATTTGCCGCCATCAATAATTTACCGTTAACATAACAAAATCACTAAAAATCAAAGCATTACAAATAACGCATTTTATGTCACCGCATTTGATTTTATGTACTATATTCATTTTCGTAATGTAACGTAAACACAGCCTATTAAGAGTTTTCTTAGACCATACACAAGGGTATGCTTATTTATAGTGAACACAGGAAGTGGCAATTCGGTCGACGTAATTTAGCGCAGGAAGGATATTTCTGCCATTCAATCGTAGTACCTGCCGGGTCAGGTTAAGCAGCGGACCACGCGTCCCACAGTTAATAAGGATATTTGTATGGCTACCCAAACGATGATGCAAAAACTCAATGCCCAGTTGAACCTGGAATTCTATGCCTCAAATCTGCACCTGCATTTGAGCGCCTGGTGCTCTGAAAACAGCCTCAACGGTACGGCCACGTTTTTTCGCGCTCAGGCGCAGAGCAACGTCACGCATATGATGCGCGTGTTCAACTTTATGAAAGCCGTCGGGGCGAATCCCACCGTAAAAGAGCTGGACGCCATCAGCGATGACTACTCTTCGCTGGAAGAACTGTTCCAGAAAACCCTTGAAGAGTATGAGCAGCGCTGTCGCACCCTCAACACGCTGGCCGATGAAGCCAAGGCGCAGCAGGACAGCCGGACGCTGAAATTCCTGCGCGACATGGACAAAGAGCAGCAGCAGGACGGCATGCTGCTCAAAGCTCTGGCAGATGAGATCCGCAACGCCAAACGCGCGGGCCTCTGCCCCGAGCAGACCGATCGTCACCTGCTTGATATCGTCACGGTGCAGAAACACTAGTCACACCCTGCCTGCTTCCTGCCGGGAGCAGGCCACCAACCCCCTGCTTTTGCTCATATTTAACAAATCAGATCTCGCTCCCAATTAATAACCACACAACGTGTAATGATTTGTCACATTACATTATCGTTGACGAGGGAGCATCATGATCACCATTGAGTTTATTGTCATTATCGCCTGCCTGCTGGTAGGGACGCGCTTTGGCGGGATGGGACTGGGGTTAATAAGCGGGATCGGCCTGTTTATTTTAAGTTTTGTGTTTGGTCTGCAGCCCGGTAAACCGCCGGTTGACGTGATGCTCACTATTCTCGCCGTCATCGGCTGCGCGGCCACCCTGCAGACCGCCGGTGGGCTGAACGTGATGATGCAGTTCGCAGAGCGCCTGCTGCGTAAACATCCTCAGCATATAACGCTGCTCGCCCCCTTCACCACCTGGACGCTGACCTTCCTGTGCGGCACCGGCCACGTGGTCTATACCATGTTTCCCATCGTTGCGGATATCGCGCTGAAAAAAGGGATCCGCCCCGAACGCCCGATGGCCGTGGCGTCGATCGCCTCGCAGATGGCTATCACCGCCTCTCCGGTTTCCGTGGCCGTCGTGTCGCTGATCTCCATCCTCGGCGCGCAGCACGGGATTGGGCACGCATGGGGGATCCTCGAAATTCTCGCCGTGTCCGTTCCGGCGTCGCTGTTTGGCGTTGCCGTCGCGGCGGCGTGGAGTTTACGTCGCGGAAAAGATTTGGCCGATGACGCGGAGTTCCAGGAAAAGCTGAAGGATCCGAAGCAGCGCGAGTTTATCTACGGCGGAACGGAAACGTTAATGGACCAGCGTTTTCCGAAGCAGGCCTACTGGTCTACGT
>CAMKZP010000135.1 GCA_946477805.1 uncultured Enterobacter sp. | reverse complement strand
CGAATGCGCGAGCAGAACCACCGTAGGTTTTAGCCAGTACGGTAGTGATTGCAGCGGTCAGCGTTGTTTTACCATGGTCAACGTGGCCGATAGTACCGACGTTAACGTGCGGTTTTGTACGTTCAAACTTTTCTTTAGACATCGATTGTCCCTCTAAGACACGGATAAATCGGTGATATCACCACATCAACCAGGCGAAATGCCTGAACTGTTGAATACATTTATTGAAACAGAGAGAAACGGGAGGGAGAAGTGAAGTGGTGCTGATACCCAGAGTCGAACTGGGGACCTCACCCTTACCAAGGGTGCGCTCTACCAACTGAGCCATATCAGCACGTATTGGAGCGGGCAGCGGGAATCGAACCCGCATCATCAGCTTGGAAGGCTGAGGTAATAGCCATTATACGATGCCCGCATCCTGAAACTCGGCTACCCAGTTCTTTCTGTAACAAAAAAAGAGATTTCTCTCTTTTCATGTTCGAGCTGGTCAATTTTTTCAACCAGCTCCGGCGGCATTTACGCTGCCAGAAAGTGGTGGTGGGGGAAGGATTCGAACCTTCGAAGTCTGTGACGGCAGATTTACAGTCTGCTCCCTTTGGCCGCTCGGGAACCCCACCGGACTTGATGGTGCCGACTACCGGAATCGAACTGGTGACCTACTGATTACAAGTCAGTTGCTCTACCTACTGAGCTAAGTCGGCATCAAGTAGCGCGCATTCTATGGAGACCTGAGCAGTCATGCAACTAAAAATTTGCAGAAAACGTTCATTCGCTCACATTTTACGCGAAAGGAGGCCTGAACGCTGTAAAAACCGCCATTCACGGTCAAATATCCAGCATTCAAGCGTGATGTAGACCCTCTATAGCCTTGCGTGATGGTGCCCGCGTAAAGCATCGCTATCCCATATTTTTTCTTATTATTCCTCCCATCTGGTGTTAACCTCCTGCCCATTGTCCAAAATTAACTATGTGATGAGCCATAACCCGACTTTCTGGCCGATGGTTCACTGAAGCATGCTTATGAGCAAAAAAGAGCAATCGTTAATGACGCCTTATCTTCAGTTTAACCGCAGCCAGTGGGCTGCTCTGCGTGACTCCGTACCGATGACGCTGACGGAAGGGGAGATCGCACGGTTAAAAGGGATAAATGAAGATCTCTCGCTGGAAGAGGTGGCAGAGATCTATCTCCCCCTCTCCCGCTTGCTTAACTTCTATATTAGTTCCAACCTCCGCCGCCAGGCAGTGCTGGAGCAGTTTCTCGGCACTAACGGCCAGCGCATTCCTTATATCATCAGCATCGCGGGCAGCGTGGCGGTCGGTAAAAGCACCACCGCGCGCGTGCTGCAGGCGCTGTTAAGCCGTTGGCCAGAACACCGCAGCGTAGAGCTGATCACCACCGACGGCTTCCTGCACCCGAATGAAGTCTTGAAAGAACGCGGGCTGATGAAGAAAAAGGGCTTCCCGCTCTCTTATGATATGCATCGGCTGGTGAAATTCGTCTCCGACCTTAAATCGGGCGCGCCTAACGTCACTGCGCCGGTTTACTCGCACCTGATTTACGACCGCATCCCGGATGGAGACAAAACGGTTGTGCAGCCAGACATCCTGATTCTGGAGGGGTTAAACGTGCTGCAAAGCGGCATGGATTACCCTCACGATCCGCACCACGTTTTTGTTTCTGATTTCGTCGATTTCTCTATTTATGTCGATGCGCCGGAAGATTTGCTCCAGCGTTGGTATATCAACCGCTTCCTGAAGTTCCGCGAGGGCGCATTTACCGATCCTGATTCCTATTTCCATAACTATGCCCAGCTCTCAGAAGAAGAGGCCATTAACGTGGCGACCGGGCTGTGGAATGAGATCAACTACGTGAACCTGAAAGAGAACATCCTGCCAACGCGCGAGCGTGCGAGCCTGATCCTCACCAAGAGTGAGAAACACGCCGTCGACCAGATTCGTTTGCGGAAGTAGTTAAGCAGACGTAAAAAAACCGGCTTAACGCCGGTTTTGTTGTTTATGCCTGAGCCTTTTCGCCGTTTTCATCCTGATCGACAGCAAAGCAGGCGACCAGCTGCCCGCCGTAATCCTTAAGCTGCGGCTGCAGCTGCGTGCACGGTCCAAAGCGACGACGGCAGCGGGCGTTGAACGCGCATCCCGGAGGCGGGTTGAGCGGGCTTGGCAGCTCGCCGGTCAGCTTAATGCGCTCGCGGCGGTCGTCCGGATTCAGACGCGGCGTTGCGGAGAGCAGCGCCTGGGTGTACGGGTGCCGGGGATTATTAAAGATCTGGTCCTTCGTCCCCTTCTCCACGCAGCGCCCCAGGTACATCACCATCACTTCATCAGCAATGTGCTCCACCACCGACAGATCGTGGGAAATGAACACGTACGACAGCCCCAGATCCTGCTGAAGGTCCATCATCAGGTTCAGCACCTGCGCGCGCACCGAAACGTCGAGCGCAGAGACCGGCTCGTCGGCAATCACCACGTCCGGGTCAAGCATCAGACCGCGGGCGATGGCGATACGCTGGCGCTGGCCGCCAGAGAACATGTGAGGGTAGCGATCGTAATGCTCGGTTTTCAGCCCCACCTTCGCCATCATCGCCAGCGCTTTTTCGCGGCGCTGCTCTTTGCTCAGAGTGCTGTTAATCAGCAGCGGCTCTTCCAGAATCTGCCCCACTTTTTTGCGCGGGTTCAGGGAACCGTACGGGTTCTGGAACACAATCTGGATTTTCTGGCGACGCAGCTTCTGCGCCTGCGGATCGTGCTTGAGCAGATCCTGCCCCTGATAATACAGCTCGCCGCCGGTCGGCGTTTCAATCATGGTCAGCAGGCGGCCCAGCGTGGACTTCCCGCAGCCTGACTCCCCAACAACGGCGAGCGTTTTACCGCGCTCAAGCGTAAAAGAGACGCCATCCAGCGCTTTTACCAGGCGCTCTGGAGCAAAAAGCCCCTTCTTCACCGGATAATGTTTTTTCAGGTCGATGGCCTGCAACAGCAGTTGTTGCGTACTCATAGTGTTGGCCTCCCGGCATCATCGAGTGGGTAGTGGCATTTGGACTGGCGACCGTCAGCTAACAGGTTCAGCTCCGGTTCTTCTGCGCGGCATTTGTCCGTCGCATACGGGCAGCGCGGGTTGAGCAGGCAGCCCTGCGGGCGGTCATATTTACCCGGCACGACACCCGGCAGCGACGCCAGACGCGCCTTATCCTGCGCAAACTCGGGCAGCGCGCGCAGCAGTGCCTGGGTATACGGATGACGCGGCGCGCGGAAGATATCGTGCGAACTTCCGGTTTCCACGACCTGACCCGCATACATCACGATGATTTTGTGTGCCGCTTCCGCCACCAGCGCCAAATCGTGCGTAATCAGCACCAGCGCCATGTTCTCTTTCTGCTGAAGTTCCAGCAGCAGCTCGATGATTTGCGCCTGGATAGTCACGTCCAGCGCGGTTGTCGGTTCGTCCGCAATCAGCAGCTTTGGCCGACAGGCAATCGCCATTGCGATCATAACGCGCTGGCTCATCCCGCCCGAGAGCTGGTGAGGGTAAACGTCCAGACGCGATGCCGGATCGGGGATACCCACCTGCGTCAACAGATCGATAGCGCGCTGACGGCGGGTTTGCTTGTTACCGCCCTGGTGTACCTTAATCGCTTCCATAATCTGGAAGCCGACCGTATAGCAGGGGTTCAGGCTGGTCATCGGGTCCTGGAAGATCATCGCCACTTCCGCACCCACCAGTTGGCGGCGCTGTTTTTCGGAAATGCGCTGCAGATCCTGACCGTTGAACGCCAGGCTGTCCGCCATCACGCGGCCGGGGTAATCAATCAGCCCCATGATCGCCAGTGAACTGACTGACTTACCGGAACCAGACTCCCCAACGATGCCGACCACTTCGCCCTGACTTACGCTGTAGCTGATGCGGTCCACGGCGCGAAACGGTGTGCCTTCGTCGCCGAAGTGCACCGATAATTTATCTACATTTAATAACGCCATCTCGTGCCTCTTACTGCTTCAGTTTGGGATCAAGTGCATCACGCAGACCATCACCCATCAGGTTAAATGCCAGCACCGTCAGCAGAATCGCCAGACCCGGGAAGGTGACGACCCACCAGGCGCTTTGTGCGAACTGCAACACGTCGGAGAGCATGGTGCCCCACTCTGGTGTCGGCGGCTGCGCACCCATGCCAAGGAAGCCAAGAGCGGCCATATCGAGAATGGCGTTAGAGAAACCGAGCGACGCCTGAACGATCAGCGGCGCAAGGCAGTTAGGCAGAATATTGACGAACATCTGGCGCATTGCCCCGGCACCCGCCACGCGGGAAGCGGTGACGTAGTCGCGGTTCACCTCGACCAGCACGGCCGCGCGGGTTAACCGGACATAGTGCGGCAGCGCAACGAACGTAAGCGCCAGCGCGGCATTGCCGATCGATGGCCCGAAAACGGCCACCAGCACCAGCGCCAGCAGCAGGCTGGGCAGTGCCAGCATGATATCGACGATACGCATAATGACGTTATCAACGATGCCGCCGAAATAGCCCGCTACCAGACCGAGCACCACGCCCATGATCAGCGACAGCACAACAACGAGGCAGCCCACCAGCAGCGACAGGCGCGCACCGTACATCAGGCGCGACAGCACGTCGCGGCCCACGTCATCGGTGCCCAGCAGGTGCGTAAAACTGCCCCCTTCCTGCCAGAACGGCGGTGCCAGCAGCGAATCACGGAACTGATCCGCCGGGTTGTACGGCGCGAGCACGTTTGCAAACACCGCAATCAGGATCATGATGGTGACATACACCAGCCCCACTACCGCGCCCTTGTTGCGCTTGAAGTAGTGCCAGAACTCCTGCAGCGGCGTCATTGGCACCGGCGCTGCGACCACTTTATTTTGAGTGACTTGTGACATGATGGCCCCTTACTTCTTATGACGAATACGCGGGTTCACCACGCCGTACAGCAAATCGACCAGCAGGTTGACGAGGATAATCATCGTCGCGACCAGCAGCACACCGCCCTGCACCACCGGATAGTCACGGCGTTGCAGCGCGTCAATCAGCCAGCGTCCAAGGCCCGGCCAGGAGAAAATAGTCTCCGTCAGGATCGCCCCCGCCAGCAGCGTGCCCACCTGCAGGCCGATGACGGTTACCACCGGCAGCATGGCGTTACGCAAGGCATGAACAATGATCACGCGCATACGCGTCAGCCCTTTGGCGCGTGCGGTACGAATATAATCCTCACCCAGCACTTCGAGCATAGAGGAGCGGGTCATACGCACGATCACCGCCAGAGGAATGGTGCCCAGCACCATGGCAGGCAGGATCATGTGCGCAACCGCATCAATAAAGTTGCCCTCTTCGCCCCAAATGGCCGTATCGATCAGCATAAAGCCGGTTAACGGATTGGTATCATCGAGGAAGACCATATCGCTGACGCGTCCGGAGACCGGCGTCAGGTTCCACTGCACCGATACCAGCATAATCAGCATCATGCCCCACCAGAAGATAGGCATGGAGTAGCCGGTCAGGGCCAGGCCCACGGCGGTATGGTCGAAGATTGAACCGCGCTTAACGGCGGCCAGCACGCCAACGGGGATACCCACCGCGGTGGCAAAGATCATGGCGCAGACGCCCAGTTCCAGCGTCGCTTTAAAACGCGGCACGAACTCGTCCCACACCGGGAGACGGCTTTTGAGTGAAATCCCTAAATCACCGTGCAATACGCCCCAAATGTAGTTGAGGTACTGCTGCCACAGCGGTTTATTCAAACCTAGCTCGGCCAGCAGCTGCGCATGACGTTCAGGGGAGATACCACGCTCGCCCGCCATAATCATTACCGGGTCGCCGGGGATCATATGGACGAAGGCAAAAGTGAGAAGGGTGATACCGATAAACGTCGGGATAACGAGTCCCAGACGTCGGAGGATGAACTGCAACATAACCCGGATTCTCTCTGATGACGCACGACTCATGGCGTGACGTCTGTATTGCTCACAAATGTAAATTCCCTCTCCCAGAGGGAGAGGGTTAGGGTGAGGGGATGCATGCACGCCCCTCACCCCTGCCCTCTCCCAAAGGAAGAGGGAGAACACCCTACTTATTATTCAACCGATACGTTTTCGAAGTGGTGTTTGCCCAGTGGATCAACCACGTAGCCTTTCACCTCTTTACGCACTGGCTCGTACACGGTGGAGTGAGCCACAATCAGCGCCGGAGCCTGATCGTGCATAACGACCTGAGCCTGCTTGTACAGCTCAATACGTTTGTTGTGATCGTCAGTCGCACGCGCCGGCTGGATCAGGTCTTCAAACGGCTTGTAGCACCAGCGAGAGTAGTTGGAACCGTCTTTCGCAGCCGCGCAGCTGAACAGGGTGGCGAAGAAGTTATCCGGGTCCCCATTGTCGCCGGTCCAGCCCATCATGACCGCCTGATGCTCACCCGCTTTGGCGCGCTTCAGGTACTCGCCCCACTCGTAGGTGACAATCTTGGCCTGAACGCCGATCTTAGCCCAGTCAGCCTGAACCATTTCAGCCATACGGCGAGCGTTCGGGTTGTATGGGCGCTGAACAGGCATTGCCCACAGCTCAACGGTAAAGCCTTTATCCTGGCCTGCTTCTTTCAGCAGCGCTTTCGCTTTCTCAGGATCGTAGGTGTAATCCTTAATGTCGTCGTTATAGCCCCACATGGTTGGTGGGATCAGGTTCTTGGCAGCCACGCCAGCGCCCTGGTAAACGGCTTTGATGATCGCTTCTTTGTTCACCGCGTAGGTCAACGCCTGACGCACCTTCACGTCATCAAACGGTTTTTTCTCGGTGTTGAAGGAGAGATAGCCCACGTTCAGGCCCGCCTGCTCCAGCAGGTTGATGTTCTTGTCCTGCTTCATGCGAGCGATGTCAGCCGGGTTTGGATACGGCATAACCTGGCATTCGTTCTTCTGCAGTTTTGCATAACGCACGGAGGCATCAGGCGTGATGGAGAACACCAGACGGTCGATCTGCGGCTTGGTGCCCCAGTAGCCTTCAAATGCTTTGTACAGAATACGGGAGTCTTTCTGGTACTGCAGCAGCTGGAACGGGCCGGTACCGATTGGGTTCAGGTCCACTTTTTCCGGGGTGCCGGCTTTCAGCATGTTGTCAGCATATTCTTTCGACAGAATAGAGGCGAAGTCCATTGCCAGGTCAGCCAGGAATGGCGCTTCCGGACGCGTCAGCACGAACTGAACGGTTTTATCGTCAACTTTTTTCACTTCAGCGATCAGGTCTGGCAGACCCATCCCTTCGAAGTATTCGTAGCTGCCGCCAGACACTTTGTGGTACGGGTTCTGCGCGTTTTTCTGACGGTCAAAAGAGAACACAACGTCGTCGGCGTTAAAGTCGCGCGTTGGTTTGAATTCTTTGCTGTCCTGCCACTTCACGCCCTGACGCAGGTGGAAGGTATAGGTTTTGCCGTCTTCGCTGACGTCCCACTTCTCAGCCAGCCCTGGAATAACTTCCGTGGTGCCGGTTTTGAATTCAACCAGACGGTTATAGATGGGTACAGAGCTTGCGTCGTACGTTGTACCAGAGGTAAACAGCTGTGGGTTAAAGCCTTCCGGCGAGCCTTCAGAACAGTAAACCAGGGTTTTTGCCTGTACGCTTGCTGCCACGGTCATAGCCACCAGGCTCAGACCAAGCTTCAGCATCCCTGACTTCTTCAAGGAAATACTCATTATTCTGCTCCAATGTGATGTTTTGCTTTGTTGTGTTACGCCGCCTGACCTTTATTTGTTTTTTACCCGGTCTGGTCGGTGGTGCCCGAAGGCGTTAAAGGGATGGAGAATCCTTTCAGAAGAGCGTTTGAGTTGCAGCGCAGATCGTCCCTGAAATGCCCCTCGTGCCCTACAATCTGTCAACAGAATGTGAAAACGTCAATACAGGTGACGGGGATTTACGCGGAGTGTGAGAAATCGCAAACAAAGATTAAAAAAACCTTCCGCCTCCGTTTTCAGCAGGGAAATTTATGCTACTCGCGATGTTGCAGCACAATAACCTTCATATTTCGCAACATCCAGTGATTAACTTTTATGCAGATTGGGTAAATTTTCTTGCAGAACGGTGATTATCTGAGCACTTAATTCCGCGAACGTTAAAACGCACAGCGAAAAATGCTGAGGTTATCCATAAGCAACGCGAAAAAAGAGCAATCCATATATAAAAAAATACAATGGATAATGTCACAAAATCGTTAACAGGCAGGGAGAAGCAGGTGTAAGGGACATTTTGGTGAATCTGGCTGGCTAACGCCATAATGCAAAAAGGGCTAACCTTGCGGTTAGCCCTTTTTTAAATGTGGTCGGCGAGAGAGGATTCGAACCTCCGACCCACTGGTCCCAAACCAGTTGCG
>CAMKZP010000134.1 GCA_946477805.1 uncultured Enterobacter sp. | reverse complement strand
ATTTTATTGATGAATATTCAATAAAGGCGGGGTTTTATTAGATGCGGTTTCGTTTTGCAGGAGTGAAAATGAAAAACCACGCGCTGCGGCGTGGTTTTGGGTTAGATAACGTCAATTTCATCGACGGAGGGGTAGATCCAGCTTGGCCGGAACGGCATGGAATCAATATCATCCAACTGAGAGACGCCCGAGAGCACGAGAATGGTTTCAAGCCCCGCCTGGAAGCCCGCCAGGATATCCGTGCGCAGGTTGTCGCCAACAATGACGGTCTCTTCAGAGTGGGCCTGCATCGTGTTCAGCGCGGCGCGAATGATCCACGGGCTTGGTTTACCGACAACAAACGGCTTACGACCGGAGATTTTTTCGATGCCAGCGCACAGCGCGCCGCAGGCCGGATAAAAGCCACGGCCGTGCGTATCCGGGTTGGTGGCAATAAAGCGCGCGCCGTTGGCGACGAAATAGGCGGCTTTATGCATCATTTCCCAGTTAAAGGAGCGCGTTTCGCCGACAATCACAAAGTCCGGATTCACGTCGGTAATGGTAAAGCCGGCTTTGTACAGCTCGTGGATCAGCGCGCCTTCACCCACCACGTAGGCTTTTTTCCCTTCCTGACGCTTCAGAAAATCTGCCGTCGCCATTGCGGAGGTATAAAACACGCTGTCCGGCACGTTTACGCCCGCCGTAGCAAAGCGGTTTGCCAAATCCTGACCGGTCTGGGAAGGGTAGTTCGTGAGAAGAACCAGCGGCATTCCTTTGTCGATGATGCGGTAAAGAAACTCCGCAGCGCCCGGCACGGCAACGTTATCGTGCATCAGCACGCCGTCGATATCACAAATTACATTCTTAATGGTCATGGACTTCCCGACATCAAAAAAAGAAGGCGCTACTATAAGGTCCGATCAGGATTCCAGCAAATGTTGCAGAAGAATACCGTTGAGCATGGCGCGCTTCACGAGCGCAAACGCCCCAATCGCCGAGCGGTGATCCAGCGTGGATCGTACCACCGGTAGGTTCTGGCGAAACGCCTTCAGCGCCTGGGTATTAATGCAGCCCTCAATGGCGGGCAGCAACACTTTTTCCGCTTCGACGATCTCGCCTGCGATCACCACTTTTTGCGGGTTAAACAGGTTGATGGCAATGGCAATGGTTTTACCCAGATGACGTCCTACCTGCTCGATCACCTCGCAGGCCAGCGCATCGCCCTTATTGGCGGCCTTGCAGATGGCGCCGATCTTACAGTCGTCCAGCGTCACCCGGCTCTGGTAGCCCTGCTCCAGCAGATGACGAACGCGATGCTCAATGGCGGCGTTGGCCGCCACCGTTTCAAGGCAGCCGAAGTTACCGCAGTGGCAGCGTTCGCCCAGCGGCTCCACCTGAATGTGGCCAATCTCGCCCACGTTGCCGTTGCGACCGATAAAAATACGGCCGTTGGAGATAATGCCTGCGCCCGTTCCCCGGTGAACGCGCACCAGAATAGAGTCTTCGCAGTCCTGGCTCGCACCAAAATAGTGCTCGGCCAGCGCCAGGGAGCGAATATCGTGGCCCACAAAGCAGGTGACCTTAAAGCGCTTTTCCAGCGCGTCGACCAGCCCCCAGTTCTCGACCTGAATGTGCGGCATATAGCGAATAACGCCGCTTTCCGGGTCGACAAGGCCTGGTAAAATCACGGAGATGGCAATGAGCTCGCGGATCTTGCGCTGACAGCCCTCAATAAACTGGGCGATGGTGTTTAGCAGCGCGTGCTCCAGCGTCTCCTGGGTACGTTCCGGCAGCGGATAGTGCTCTTCGGCGATGGCCTTGCTGCTCAGATCGTAGAGCGTAAGCGTGGTGTCATGACGGCCTAAGCGGACGCCAATAGCCTGAAAATTGCGGGTTTCGGTCACGATGGAGATGGCGCGACGGCCTCCGGTGGAGGCCTGCTGATCGACTTCTTTGATCAGGCCGCGCTCAATAAGCTGACGCGTAATTTTTGTTACGCTGGCGGGAGCAAGCTGGCTATGTTCGGCTATCTGAATGCGTGAGATTGGCCCGTGAGAGTCAATCAGGCGATAAACCGCCGCGCTGTTAAGTTGTTTAACGAGATCAACATTACCGATTTGAGCTTGTCCGCCTGGTGTCATACTTTTACTTACTCAGTGACGACCTCGTTACCATTAACGATGGTCTTAATAATTTTATAATCGTGTGTGAACGCCGTCAGGTTTGCAACCATACCCGGAGCAATTCCGCCAAGCTGTTTATTCACGCCTATTGCGCGAGCCGGGTAGAGCGTTGCCATACGCAGCGCTTCATCCAGAGCAATACCGCAGTGCTCAACCAGGTTGCGTACCCCTTCAATCATCGTCAGGGCAGAACCGCTCAGCGTGCCGTTCTCATCCACACAGAGTCCATTGCGGTAGTATATTGTTTTACCAGCAAAAATGAACTGCTCAATATTTGCCCCTGCCGGTGCGGTCGCATCCGTCACCAGACACAGCTTGTCGCCTTTCAGGCGTTTGGCGATGCGAATGTTGGTGTAATCAACGTGCAGGCCGTCGGCGATAATGCCGCAGTAGACGTCCGGCTCGTCCAGGATCGCCCCGACAAGACCCGGTTCGCGGCCGGTGATATACGGCATGGCGTTATAAAGGTGGGTGGCAAAGGTAATGCCTGCGCGGAAACCGGCTTTGGCTTCTTTCTGCGTGGCGTTTGAGTGGCCTGCGGAAACCACAATCCCGGCGGCAGCCAGTTTGCCGATGACCTCAGCGCCGGTCATTTCAGGCGCCAGCGTGACTTTGGCGATCGCATCGGCGTTGGCGCACATGTAGTCAACCAGCTCGGCGTCCGGTTTACGCACGTAGTCCGGATTATGGGTGCCTTTCTTGACCATGTTCAGCCACGGACCTTCAAGGTGCAGGCCCAGCGCCTGGTTAGGGTGCTTCGCCAGGTATTCACGCATAACGCGGATACCCTGTTTCATCAGGTCATCGCTGCTGGTGATAAGCGTTGGCAGATAGCTGGTGCAGCCCGATTTCTCATTGGCTTTCTGCATGATCTCCAGCGTTTCAACCGTCACCGCCTCAGCGGAGTCGTTGAACTGCACGCCGCCGCAGCCGTTGAGCTGTACGTCGATAAAACCGGGGGAGATTATTGCTCCATTGAGTGAGCGCTGTTCCATCTCCGGCGGCAGCTCGGCCAGCGGGCAAACACGTTCAATCAGGCCATTCGCGATAACAATCGCGTGGTCATCCAGAATTTCATGGCCGGTATAAATCCGACCGTGGGTTAAAGCGTACATAACGACCCCCGGTTAAAAAAAGCGACCGCCCCGACAGCTGCGAGGCGGTTATTCAATTACAGACCTTTGATGTTCTCTGCTTCTAACTCGTTGAAGTATTTCAGCGTTTTAACTTTCAGCTCCATCGTGGACGGTTCGTCACACACGACGACTGCTTTGGGATGCAGCTGCAGGCAGCTGATGGTCCACATGTGGTTAACGTTGCCTTCAACGGCAGCCTGGAGCGCCTGGGCTTTTACGCCGCCCAGCACCAGAATCATCACCTCTTCGGCATCCAGCAGGGTGCCTACGCCAACGGTCAGGGCGTATTTTGGCACCTGGTTTACGTCACCGTCAAAGAAGCGGGAGTTTGCCACGCGGGTGTCATGGGTCAGCGTTTTAATACGGGTACGCGAAGCCAGAGAAGAGGCGGGTTCGTTAAAGGCGATATGACCGTCGTTGCCCACGCCGCCCATGAACAGGTGAATTTTACCGTAAGAACGGATTTTTTCTTCGTACTGACGGCATTCCGCGTCAATATCAGGCGCGTTACCATTCAGCAGGTTGATGTTTTCAGCCGGAATATCAACGTGATCAAAGAAATTACGGTGCATGAAGCTATGGTAGCTCTCCGGATGTTCCTTTGGCAGGCCGACGTATTCGTCCATGTTGAAGGTCACAACGTGCTGGAAGCTAACCTGGCCCGCTTTGTGCATTTCAACCAGAGCCTTATAGGCCGTCAGCGGGGTACCGCCGGTAGGCAGGCCGAGAACGAAAGGACGGTCGGCGGTCGGTTTGAACGCGTTGATGCGGTTAACGATATGACGAGCGGCCCATTTACCGACTTGTTCAGCTGTTGCCAGGGGAATCAGTCTCATTGTTCACCTCTAAAGTTAAAGTAAAAGAGTGGGCGGACGATTAGTGCAACCTGAACTAAGCGTAACCTGGAACCTTTCAGGCCGGATCGATCCGTCTTGATTTTTTGAATGATAAAATAAGTTTTCGCTGTTAGCCAGTGAAAGGGAGGGGTGATTACGATATTTGGTGACAAAAATCACAAAAAATGGGTGTTTAATTTGCGATACGAATTAATTTTTCACACACTCACAATGCCAGTAAATCATCAACTGTATTTATAGTTAGTGACACAATAAAAAACACAGCTGAGAACGTGCCTTAAACGGGGTCTCATAGGGGGAAGAAAGTGAGTATTCTAGGTTATCTACAAAAGGTTGGCCGCGCGCTTATGGTGCCGGTCGCCACGCTGCCAGCGGCAGCGATATTAATGGGTGTCGGTTACTGGATTGACCCGATTGGCTGGGGTGGGGACAACGCGTTAGCGGCGTTCTTCATTAAGTCTGGTTCCGCCATCATCGACAACATGTCCGTGCTGTTTGCCATTGGTGTGGCATACGGTATGTCAAAAGATAAAGACGGCGCCGCGGCGCTGACCGGCTTCGTGGGCTTCCTGGTGCTGACCACGCTCTGCTCACCGGCTGCAGTTGCCATGATCCAGAAGATCCCGGCGGACCAGGTTCCAGCCGCGTTCGGTAAGATCAGCAACCAGTTCGTGGGTATTCTCGTCGGTATTATCTCTGCAGAACTGTACAACCGCTTCAGCAGCGTCGAGCTGCCAAAAGCGCTGTCGTTCTTCAGCGGCCGTCGCCTGGTACCGATCCTGACCTCCTTTGTGATGATCCTCGTTGCGTTCATCCTGATGTACATCTGGCCGGTGATCTTCGACGGTCTGGTGAACTTCGGTGAACACATTCAGAAACTGGGTTCTGTCGGTGCGGGCGTCTATGCGTTCTTTAACCGTCTGTTAATTCCGGTTGGTCTGCACCACGCGCTGAACTCCGTATTCTGGTTTGACGTTGCCGGTATCAACGATATTCCTAACTTCCTGGGCGGGGCACAGTCCATCGAAGCAGGTAAAGCGGTTGTGGGTATCACCGGTCGTTACCAGGCGGGCTTCTTCCCAATCATGATGTTCGGCCTGCCGGGCGCAGCGCTGGCTATCTACCACTGCGCGCGTCCTGAGAACAAAGCGAAAGTGCTGGGTATCATGATGGCGGGTGCGTTTGCGGCCTTCTTCACCGGTATCACCGAGCCGCTGGAATTCTCCTTCATGTTCGTTGCTCCGGTGCTGTATGTGATCCACGCCGTGCTGACCGGTATCTCCGTGTTCATCGCTGCAAGCATGCAGTGGATTGCCGGTTTCGGCTTCAGCGCCGGCCTGGTGGATATGGTGCTGTCGTCACGTAACCCGCTGGCGACCCACTGGTGGATGCTGATCCCGCAAGGTCTGGTGTTCTTCGTTATTTACTACGTGGTGTTCCGTTTCACCATCACCAAATTCAACCTGATGACCCCGGGTCGCGAGCTGGCGGTAGCCGGTAGCGAAGCGGACGGGCAGGACGTGAACGTGAGCGGTGCACAGGATCAGGACGTTTCTGGCCTGGCGCGTCAGTACATCGCCGCAGTGGGCGGTTCTGACAACCTGACCGGTATCGACGCCTGCATCACCCGTCTGCGTCTGAACGTGAAAGATTCTTCTCTGGTAAACGAAGCGCTGGCAAAACGCCTGGGTGCCTCCGGTGTCATCCGCCTGAATAAAACCAGCGTGCAGATTATCGTTGGCTTCGTGGCTGAGAAAATTGCGAATGCTATGAAAACGACCGGCCCGGTCGCCGCCGCAGAAGCGTCAGCAGCCCCTGCGGCAGCGCCAGCCGCGGCCAAACCGCAGGCGGTGCCAAATGCCGTGACCATCGCCGCGCTGGTGTCTCCTGTCACCGGTGAAGTGGTTGCCCTTGAGCAGGTGCCTGACGAAGCCTTCGCCAGCAAAGCGGTGGGTGACGGTGTGGCCGTGAAGCCAACGGACAAAACCGTTGTGTCTCCGGCGGCCGGTACCGTCGTGAAAATCTTCAACACTAACCACGCGTTCTGCCTCGAAACCGAAAAAGGCGCGGAGATCGTTGTCCATATGGGTATCGATACCGTAGCGCTGAACGGCCAGGGCTTTACTCGCCTGGTTGAAGAGGGGGCCGAAGTGGTGGCAGGCCAGCCGATTCTGGAAATGGATCTGGACTTCCTGAACGCCAACGCGCGCTCCATGATTAGCCCGGTGGTGTGCAGCAACATCGATGACTTTAGCGGCCTGGTACTTCAGGCGAAAGGTCAGGTTGTTGCAGGCCAAACGCCGCTGTATGAGATTAAAGGCAAGTAATCGCTCCTGAGTAGAGTTCATGCCTTTAGCGGCGGGGGATATCCTCCGCCGCTTTTTTTTGCAGCAAATGCCCCCATTATTTTCTCAAGAGACGTTTTAAGGGTTGTCACTACGTCCGGCTTATAAGATCATATGCCGTTATACGTTGTTTACGCTTTGAGGAATCCACGATGAGTGAGGCAGAAGCCCGCCCGAGTAACTTTATTCGTCAGATCATCGATGAAGATCTGGCCAGTGGTAAGCACACCACAATTCATACCCGTTTCCCGCCGGAGCCGAACGGCTACCTGCACATTGGGCATGCGAAATCTATCTGCCTGAACTTTGGGATTGCGCAAGACTATCAGGGCCAGTGCAACCTGCGTTTCGATGACACCAACCCAGTAAAAGAAGACATCGAATACGTTGAGTCCATCAAAAATGACGTGCAGTGGCTGGGCTTCAGCTGGTCTGGCGATATCTGCTACTCCTCTGACTATTTCGATCAGCTGTTCGCCTATGCGGTTGAGCTGATTAACAAAGGTCTGGCGTATGTCGATGAACTGTCTGCCGACGAAATCCGTGAATACCGCGGTTCGCTGACCGCGCCGGGCAAAAACAGCCCGTACCGCGATCGCAGCGTGGAAGAGAACCTGGCGCTGTTTGAAAAAATGCGTGCCGGCGGCTTCGAAGAAGGCAAAGCGTGCCTGCGTGCAAAAATCGACATGGCGTCGCCGTTCATCGTGATGCGCGATCCGGTGCTGTACCGCATTAAGTTTGCGGAACACCATCAGACCGGCAACAAGTGGTGCATCTACCCGATGTACGACTTCACCCACTGCATCAGCGATGCGCTGGAAGGTATCACGCATTCCCTCTGCACGCTGGAGTTCCAGGACAACCGCCGTCTGTACGACTGGGTGCTGGATAACATCACTATTCCTGTGCATCCGCGTCAGTACGAGTTCTCTCGTCTGAACCTGGAATACACCGTGATGTCCAAGCGTAAGCTGAACCTGCTGGTCACCGACAAGCACGTTGAAGGCTGGGATGACCCGCGTATGCCGACCATCTCCGGTCTGCGCCGTCGCGGCTATACCTCAGCGTCAATCCGCGAGTTCTGCAAACGTATCGGCGTCACCAAGCAGGACAACACCATTGAGATCGCTTCTCTGGAATCCTGCATCCGTGAAGATCTGAACGAAAACGCCCCGCGCGCGATGGCGGTTATCGACCCGGTGAAGCTGGTTATCGAAAACTACCCGCAGGGCGAGAGCGAGCTGGTCGCTATGCCAAACCATCCGAGCAAGCCGGAGATGGGCACCCGCGACGTGCCGTTCAGCGGCGAGATCTGGATCGATCGTGCTGATTTCCGTGAAGAAGCGAACAAACAGTACAAGCGTCTGGTGCTGGGCAAAGAGGTGCGTCTGCGTAACGCGTACGTGATTAAAGCCGAACGCGTCGAGAAAGATGCGCAGGGCAATATCACCACCATCTTCTGCTCTTACGATGCAGAGACCCTGAGCAAAGATCCTGCTGACGGCCGCAAGGTGAAGGGCGTTATCCACTGGGTGAGCGCGACGCATGCGCTGCCGGTTGAAATCCGCCTGTACGACCGTCTGTTCAGCGTGCCTAACCCGGGCGCCGCGGAGGATTTCCTCGCGGTTATCAACCCTGAGTCGCTGATTATCAAACAGGGGTATGCCGAGCCGTCGCTGAAAGCCGCTGAAGCCGGTAAAGCGTTCCAGTTCGAACGCGAAGGCTACTTCTGTCTGGACAGCCGTTACAGCACCGCTGAAAAGCCGGTATTTAACCGTACCGTCGGCCTGCGTGATACCTGGGCTAAGATCGGCGAATAATATCGCTGCTCTGGTCAATGAGAGACAAACGCCGCTATATGCGGCGTTTTTTTATATAACGATCATGCTATTAACG
>CAMKZP010000133.1 GCA_946477805.1 uncultured Enterobacter sp. | reverse complement strand
CTATCGGCCGCTGCTGCCACCAGCGCAAATGGCGCAGGATAATGCCTTTTACGGTGCCCGGCGTGAATACGTCCAGCCCGGAAAAGGCCACGGCGCTCCAGAAGGCCACCATCGCGAAACGGTAGGTCAGGCTGCGGCCAAACGGCACCGAGGCGCCGTCGGCGGCGGACCAGTAGATGAAGTCTTGCGCGAACAGGCGCGAGCGCTCGCGCAGCGTCTCAGCCCGCGCCGCGTCCCCGCTCAGGGTGGCGTAGATCAGCCCATAGAAATGGAACGCCATGGAGATGTAATAATCCTTCGGGCGGCCCGGGCCGTCGGAGTACCAGCCGTCGCCCAGATAGTAGGCGTCCATCAGCGCAAAGCGGTGGTCGATGGCGCGCTGGTCATACGGCAGCCCGGCGCGTTTGAAACCGAGCTGAACCATAATGGCGAAGTAGTTCCAGTTGCTGTCCGGCATTTGCGCGTCGGTGATTTGATTGAGCCAGGCGTGCAGGTTCATCACCTCGCGCCCGCTGAAAAGGTCGGTGAGTTTGTCCCCCAGAAGCGACAGCCCCAGGCCGTAGGCCGCCATCTCTACCAGGCGCTGGTCGTACGGGCCGGTTTCGCCCCAGTACTCCGGGCGCTGCGGGTCGGTGCCGAGCCTGATGGCCGTCATGTACTTATCGCTAAACGGCGTGGCGTCGCCGCCCGCCATCAGCGGGAACAGCCCCCACAGCGCGCGGGAATGCCCCTCCATTTGCGCAATATCCGTGGCGTAGTGCGCGCAGGTTTCGCCCAGAGAAAAGCGAGCGCTGTCTGCCGGAAACTGATTATCCAGCGCGCCCAGCATCTCGTTTAAATATGCCACCACGTCCTGGCGTGAAGACAACGGATTTGATTTTTCTTTGTTTGCCGCCCACATAGGTTTGCCCTCGTCATCAACTGCGGCAAAGGATAGTGAATCCGCAAGGGGCAGAAATGTTAGCCGTGTCACAGGTAAGAGCGATGAATAAACCCGCAGTTAAGAAAATTTAAAAAGGTGGTTTATAAAGACAGGCAGACGAGGAAAAATTGAGTTCTATTGCACTATGCGCGACACGCCAACGACGGATCATCTGGAGCTGATAACCCTCAACGACACCGTGGTGTCGTTCAGCCGCCTGTTTGCCAACACCGTGCGCTATCACCACTGGCACCAGTGTCTGGAAATTCTCTACGTGGAAGAAGGGTTTGGCGTCGCGATTGTGGGTAACCGCCACTACACCATGCGCCCCGGACGGCTGTTTTTCTTCCCGCCGTTCACCCTGCACAAGGTGATGGTGGACGAGCGGGCCGAGGCCATTTACCGGCGCACGATTATCCATCTCGATCGGCACGCCGTGCTGAAAGGCCTGCGCGATTTCCCGCAAACCCGGCAGCGGCTGGAGCGGCTTTCGCATCGCGGAGGGGAAGCATGGGTTGCAGATTTAGCCCACTGCCATCAGCATATCGACCATCTCCTGAGCTGCTATCACTCCCCCATGAACAGCGAGAGTATTGCCGGGCTGCTGATTAGCCTGTTTGCGATGCTGCCCGATGACCGCGACGGCACGCCGGGCAGCTGCCAGGGGATCGCCAGCCGGGTGATGTTCTGGCTGGACGAGCACTATCAGGAGAAATTCCGCCTCGACGCGCTGGCCGGGGAGTTGGGGAAATCCCGCAGCTACGTGTCGCGAAAATTCCATGCGGAGACGGGGGAGAAGATCCACGACTATCTGAACACGCTCCGGCTGCGCAAGGCCTGCGAGTGTTTACTTCATACCGATGACAGCGTGCGCGACATCGCGGCGCAGACGGGTTTTTCCGACGTCACCTGGTTTATCAGCGCGTTTAAAAAAGGGATTGGCGAGACGCCGCTGCAGTATCGGAAGAACCATCGTGCGGCCTGATGCCCTCACCCCGGCCCTCTCCCAATTGGAGAGGGTGAAAATCACCCCACTCTTCTTGCCCGGCTTTAGTCCCCGGTAAAATTCGTTGATGTGTTTCATTTACGCTGTTATCCCGCCGCTCACCGCTGCCCCTTGTCATTTCACTCTTTATGACGACGAAAAAGCCCTGAAATAGTAAAATTTTCCTTAATCCGAAATACCGCCCTTTTCACTGTCGTTATCATCCGCGCTTGATTAATATACCGCCCATCAGGCCGCTGGAGTATTTGCGGCCACCAAAAGGACAAGGGGTAGTATGGTTTCGATTTTGCTTGTAGACGATCATCCAGCAATCTGCTTTGCATTAAAGGTGCTGCTTGAAAAGCACGGGGATAGGGTTGTCAGCACCTCTACGGGTGAAAATCTGCTGCCCCAGCTGCATCAACAGCGCCCGGAATTATTAATTCTGGATCTCGAACTTAAGCACGCCGATGGTCTCGACCTGTTGCCCCGTATAAAGACACATTTCCCGGAACTTAAAATTCTTGTCTTTACCAGCCAGCCTGCGGGGATATACGCCCTGCGCACCTGTCTCTTATACACATCTGACGCTGCCGACGACTAGTCGAGTGTATATACGCCCTGCGCACGCTGCACGCCGGGGCGCATGGATTTATCAATAAAAACATGCCGCTGGAAAACGTTGACCCCCTGTGCCGGCTGATTATGGCGGGCTATCACTGTTTTCCCGAAGGTACGCTGGCCAAAGCCGCTATGGCCCATGAAAAAAGCGACGCGTCCGACGCGCTTTCAGCCCGCTTTTCGGATCGTGAAATAGCCGTTCTCAATTACCTGAAGCAGGGCAAGAGCAATAAAGAGATTGCGGATCTCCTCAAGCTCAGTAATAAGACCATCAGCACCTATAAATCACGGATGCTGCAAAAATGCGGCTGCGACGATCTCAATCAGCTCATTTCGCTGTTCTTCAAAGAGGCTGACAATGAGAGTACTTAGCGGGCTGCTGCTCTTATTCGTCGCTTATATGGCCCAGGCTGCGACCACGCAGGAGCCTCTGAAGCTTCTCGCCCGAAGCATGGAGACGATTGCCGACCCGGGCCTCAGCGCAAGCGAATGGCGCTGGGTGCGTGAACACCGTAAGATCCGCCTGGCCGTCTGGCTGCCGATGTCACCGCCCTATGACATTACCACCGGGCTGAACGATTACGGTGGCATTAATGCCGATTTCATCGGTCTGGCAGCGGATAACCTTGGCGTTGAAATAGAGGTTATACGCTTTCAAAACTATAACGATGCGCTGGCCGCGTTACGCTCAGGACAGGCAGATTTCATCGCTCAGGCCAGCGATAACCAGCGCAATCAGGGGCTCATACTGAGCCATCCTTACAGCCCCAACGCTGCTGTTGAAGTGGTGAATAACGAGGCCACGCAGGATGACGCGGTGAGGAAAATTGCCATTGCCCCGAGCTACGATCCTCAAAGCGTGCTCAGGCGCTATCCGAAAGCGGAAATCATAACCTTCTCTTCACCACGCCACGCTCTTGAAGCTCTCGCCTTTCGAAAGATCGATCTCTTCTTTTGCGATGGCGTTACTGCCCGCTATCTGGTGAACCAGTCTAACCTCAGCAATTTACTCATCCGCCCTCTGGACTCGCCCTATGCGGCGACCGGATTTTCCTTTGCGGCGATGCCAAAGATGCAGGTCTGGATCAACGTGCTGAATAACGTTCTGGCCGCGTTACCGGAAGGTGCAAGCGTAGAGATCCACCGTCGCTGGAATGGCGGTATCCCGCTTTCGCTGAGCGAGCAAAAGCCGGTTTTCACCTCGCTGGAGAACAAGTGGATTAACGAACACCCGCGCATTCGGGTTGCGGTCGCCGAGAATAACCCGCCGATCGCTTATTTTGATGAAAGGGGCCAGCTGCGCGGCATTATTGCCGATGTCCTGACCGCTTTGAAGCTTCGCACCGGCTTTACCTTTGTCATCCAGCGCTTTCCCACCCAAAGGGCGGCCCTGGCGTCGGTGAAAGCGGGAAAATCGGATTTAGTGGCGGGCGTGACGCAGGGGGATATCTGGCGCTCGGATTTACTGACCACCCGCACCTGGCTCTATAACTCCTGGGTGATGGTCGGACAGTCGCATCACATTCCCGATGCGGTGAACCCCGGCGTGCTCAGCCTGGATGGTCAGTCGCCGGACGAGTGGCTGCGCAAGCAGAGCGGCAGCCAACCGGAAAAAGTGGATACCTGGCAACACGGCTTAAACCGCGTCCTTTACGGCAATGGCGAGATGATGGCAATGCCGCTGATCGTCGCCAACACCCTGCTGGCGAGTAAAGAATATGCCGCGCTGCGTATCCTGGGAAGTATCGACATCGAACCGATGCGTTTCTCATTCGGGGCGTCCCGTCAGTCCTGGCCGTTAATCACCGTGTTGAATAAAGCGCTAATGAATATTCCGCCGGAAGATCTCCATGCCCTCACCCGCGGCGGAAACGCCGGTAATAGCTTTGCGTCGACCGGGCCGAAGCAAATAGCGCTGAGCAGGGTATTGATCGTCGCCGCGATCGTTACGCTCATTTTCCTCCTCGCCGTCGGCTACTGTTACCGTCGCCACCTGCGCTACCGGCAGAGAATGCTTAAGATCGTCAACGCCCAGCGCAGGTCCCGGCGCAGCGCGCAGCGCGCCAGCCGGGCGAAGAGTGCTTTTCTGACAACCATGAGTCATGAGATCCGCACGCCGATCGGCGCGATCCTGGGGATGCTTGAGCTGGTCATGAAGCGCCCTGGCGATACGCAGCAAAACCGCCAGTCGGTACGGGTGGCCTGGGACGCGGCCCAGGCGCTGCTGCTGTTGATTGGCAATATTCTTGATGTATCGCGTATTGAGTCAGGTCGCATGGTTCTTCGCCCTGAGCGCGCTTCGCTGCGCAGGCTGATTGAGGAACCCGCAATGTTGTTTGAAGGCATGGCGGCTCAAAAAGGGCTGGCATTCATGCTGGAGCTTGATGCCGAACTGCAGGAGGACGTGCTGGTCGATCGCAGCCGTTTCAGGCAAATTCTGGTTAACATCGTTGGAAATGCGATCAAATTCACTGAAAGGGGCCAGGTCGCCCTGAGCGTGCATCTCGACGCACGGGACGATGGCTATCTGCTGCTGCGCATTGACGTCGAGGATACCGGTCCAGGGATTGACGACGAAACCCGGCAGCGGTTATTCCGCCCCTTCGCTCAGGGAAGCGGCCATAATGTCGCCCAGGGGAGCGGGCTGGGCCTGTATATCTCTCGTGCGTTAACGACGATGATGGGCGGCAGTTTAGCGATCTGCAGCGAACCCGGCCACGGCACGAAGGTTACGGTGCGCCTGAAGCTGCCGGCGATGGCGAGTCGACAGGATGTTCCTGAGAAACAGCCAACACTTCATGGTCACACCTCCCTGACGATAGTGATTGTCGACGATAATCCCCTCAGCAGGATGGTACTTAGCCAGCAGCTAAGCTGGCTCGGCCACCGCGTCATCAGCGTCGATAGCTCGGCCTCTGCGCTGGAAAAGCTAAAGCATGCGCAGCCTGATGCGGTCATCACCGATTGCAATATGCCCGACATGAATGGCTTTGCGCTGGCGCATGCCATTCAGACGCACTACCCCGACATTACCGTTCTGGGCGTGACCGCAGACGCGCGTGAAAATGTCCGTGAAGAGGCAAGAGCGGCGGGAATGCGTGACTGCCTCTTTAAGCCGGTAACGCTCGCTGCGCTTGCGGAACTTCTGGCCCCCCTGGAGAGTCGCGCCCCGGTTCCCGATATGCCGCAGGGGTCAATGGCGGATAATCTTCCACCAGAGCTGCTGGAAGGGGATAACCTGTCCCTGTTTCTTTCGCTCCAGATGACCGTCATTGATGAATCCCTTACCTGCTTACGTGGATCGCACAACGCGCCGGAAACCGCCCTGCGTGAGGCGCTGCACAAACTGCGTGGCGGGCTCGCGCTGCTGGGCGTGCCAGCGTTAATAGCCCGCTGTGAAGCTCAGGAAGCAAACCCGGACAGCGAGGGCATTCAGCAGCTGATCGCGGAGCTTGAACAGCTTCGCGCTGGGCTACAGCGCTGGCATGACACAGGACGACATCCTTAATCCACGTCCTACATCCGATGAGGACGCGTCTGCATCGTTTTGGCTATCCGCGATGCAGTACTCTTTTGTTCACAGGAGATTGCCGGGGCTTCTGCCCGGGTAATACGTCAACAAAGGAGAAAGTTTATGAAAAAGTTAGTTTCCATTCTGTCTGTCGTTGCAGCTGTTGGTATGTTCGCTTCAGCTTCAGCACACGCCGCTGAGAGCTGTGCAGCGAAAAGCGCGGCGCTGGAAAAAGAAATTAAAATTGCCGAGCAATATGGCAATACCTACAAAGTGGACGGCCTGAAAAAAGCGCTGGCAGAAGTGAAAGCCCACTGTACTAACGCCAGCGTTCTGGCTGATGCCCAGAAAGACGTGCGTAAGCTGGAGAAAAAACTGGCTGAAAAACGTGACGACGTTGCTGAAGTACAGGCCGACCTGTCCGAAGCGAAAGCAAAGGGCGATGCTAAGAAAATCGCTAAGTATCAGCGTAAACTTGCGGAAAAACAGGCCGATCTGCGTGAAATCCAGCAAGAGCTGAGCCAGGCTCGCGCTGAGCTGGCCGCCCTGCAGAAATAAGCAGCCGCGAGCCCGATCGCGGGTAGCTTTGGCTACCCGCGATGCCGACCAAAAATGCAGATCCACCCTGCAATCGGACTGATGGTGCTGCTACTGACGGTAAACGCGGCATCTGCCAATGAAAAGACATGGGTTATTCTCAACAACGCCTTTAAAGGGTCTATATTCCTCGATTTTCACGCGGGTGCCCCCTGCCTGACGCGTCCTCTTCTTGAAGAGTGGGGCGTAAAATCCTTCGTTCTTGATAAACTTCACTGGGATACCGGAGCGTGCCTGACCGCTGACTCTGCCAGCCGGTTCGATCTTCAATTCTGGTATCGCCCGAATGCCAACCTGCTCACGCTGTTATTTCCGCAAGAGGCGTTTAACCCTCAGCAAAACGGCGTCAGCACCAGCCGTTGGGATGATGGCATTGAGGCCCTGTTTGTTAACTACCGACTGGACGTCAATAACCAGCGCGCCCAGTACCGTTGGGATACGCCCGGCACCGACGCCACGCTTGCCCTGGAAAACGGCCTGAACGTCGGCCCCTGGCGCGTGCGTTATCACAACACATTCTGGCGAGAGGCCGACAGGCAGCACGGCTCATACAGTAATTCAGCCTCGGTATGGCGCAGCATTACGTCTTTGCGGTCGCGTCTGAATATTGGCGACGGTTACACCTCCTCGAACCTCTTCGAGAGCATGTCCTATCGCGGTGTTTCCCTTGCCAGCGATGAGGCGATGTTCCCGGACAGCTGGCGGCCCTATTCACCGCTGATCAACGGCTATGCGCGCAGCGAAGCGGAAATCACGATTCGTCAAAACGGCGAGCGCGTCTACCGCATCCACGTCCCGCCGGGGCCGTTTGTTATCCGTGATTTTTACCCGCCAGACTCTCAGGGCAACCTGGAGCTGACCATTCAGGAGAGCGACGGGAGCGAGCGAACCCGGTCAATTCCGTACTCGATCATGCCGAATCTGGTGCAGCATAAGATGTTCAGCTACGAGCTGGCCGCAGGGCGCTATAAACCCTTTCACGGCGCAGAGCTGGAGAAAGATCGTTTCTGGCAGAGCACGCTTTCATGGGGCGTTGCCCCGCATATGACTGTCTTTGGCGGCGTACAGCAGGGCGAGAATTACGTCAGCCATGTTACGGGACTGGGCGGCAATATGGGCAAATGGGGGGCTTTATCTGCCGATGTCCGGCACGCCCGTTACCGCCAGCAGGGACAAACGCTCGGCGGCAGCGTCGGGCGGCTGCGTTATGCAAAAACATTTTTCCAGACCGAAACCAGCCTTAACGCCCAGCTTCAGTGGTACCCCCGTGATAGCCAGTATCGTTCGCTTGAGGAGCGTTTAAACCGCGCCTCGGTGCTGGCCTGGGGTTGGGATGATGACACCACCCAGCGCGCCCTTGAAAGCCAGGTTGAACTGACGCAAAACTTCGATGAAAACTCGAGTCTCAGCCTCTCCTGGCGCTGGCTGAAATCACGCAGCCGCGCGGCGGGAAGCAACAGCCTCAGCCTGAGCCTTGATGCCAGCTGGCAGCAAGTCGATTTTTCGCTGTACGGCGGCTATGACCGCTACGGCGAGTCTGCGCCGGAATCAACGCTGGGTTTTAACATCAGCATACCCTTCAGCACCGGAAGCCACTTTACCAACGTTGGCTTGGTTTCCGATCTCGCCAGCCGAGATAAAAATACCCATGGAATCAACGTCAATGGCTCAGCGCTGGATGATTTTAGCCTGCGCTATGACGTGACGGCCGAGCATAGCGAACACGGAAACGATGCCCTGAAAAGCAGCATCGGCTATCAGTACAACAGCGGGGAACTGAACGTCAG
>CAMKZP010000132.1 GCA_946477805.1 uncultured Enterobacter sp. | reverse complement strand
GCTCCAGCGTGACCTGGCTGAGCCTGACGTGCACATCCCTCCTGTTGCGCACCTCCAGCGCCGGGCGGCCGCCTTCCTGCGTCACGCGCCAGCTCAGGTTTTTCGTCTCCACGAGTGCATGGTGGGCGCCCTCGGCGACGGTCGGGATGCCTTGTCCGTAAACGAAGAGCGGAATGGAATAGCGCATCTGCAGCTTGAGGCCGATAGTGGGGTCGGCTTTGGCGTCGGGCTGGGGAATTTCATCCACGATGATGCGGTAGGCTTGTTCGACGCCCATCGGAATCGTGCCCTGTTTAATCAGGCGGATAAGCTGTTTGCTGCCTTTGCCTATGGTGACAATCGGCGGGCTGGCGACCACGTCCTGCTGGGCGGTGTAGCGTTCGTATCCCCCCTCCTGTTTCCAGCGAACGATGCGCACCTGCATCGTCGTGGCGCTGTTTCCCTGATTCTGGATCCACAGCTCCGTCGCGTTGGCATCGGCCGATAGCCACGGATCGATGGGCCACAATAAAATGGTCGCCGCCGCGCGCGCCTCGCCGGCGAAGGCCGTGATTCCCAACAGGCTGACCAGGCAAAACCGCCTGAATTCTGGCTTCATTGATGCTCTCCCTTTATCACCATGACAAGGTCACGGTGAGTTGATCTGAATACGAACCTGCCGGGCTAAACCCCGTCAGAAGCGCCACGCCAAAAAGTGGCAGCGCAATGTTGTTGCTGTTGGTATAGGTCACCGGTATAGCCTGGTTGACCCCAATCTCGCTGTTTGCCGCCAGCGAGCTGCTGCTGTAGAGGCGGTATCCCACCGCGTCGGTTCCCCCTGAACGCGTCATCCGCCGAACGGAGGCGTAGTTCAGGCCGCCGTTGATGCTCATGCTCAGCGCCACGCCCGGCGTGCAGGCAATGGACAGCGCGCCGTTAGGGACAAAGCTGGTGCTGACCGGGGCGCTTTCCACCCCGGTATGGGTGCCAAAATCCAGCGTGCCAAAAAGCCCGCCGGTGCCGGTGGTGACCGAGCAGCCCGGCACGACGGTGGCGCTGACCCTGAACGACTGAGACGTCACGGCGCCGGCCCCAGGGGTGAACATCAGCCCCACCATCAGTGCAAAAAAAGGGTGCACGGATCCCTCTGCGCATTTGCGCAGACCCAAAAATGCCTTCATGGCGGGTGCTAGTAAGTTACGCTGACGTTAATGGTGTCGGTGTAGGTTCCCGGTACAACCGTGACGCTGTTTCCTCCGCCGGTGATACGCCCGTACAGGGTATAGCTGTTCACCCCGCCCGCCGTGGAGGCGATAGGCAGCGCCGCGTTATTGGCGATGATGTTGTTAAACCCGCTGTCGCTGTAGAGGCTGTAGGCCACCCCCTGCGCCGCGTTCGCGGTATTGATCAGATAGCGTGCAGGCGTGCCGGGCGTGCCGACAACCGTGCCGGGGGCCGTGGAGTTTGTGTTCCCGGTAATCGCGACCGTATAGCTGGCGGTTGTACATTGAATGGTGAAGGTATTCCCTCCGCTGGCCCCGGTCAGCTGGGTGGTCAGCGTGGAGAACGTTGCAGGATGTGTCCCGAAATCGAGCGACCCGAAGTTAATCCCGTTTTGGGTTGGCGATCCGTTGATCAGACAGCCGTTGGTCAGCGTCAGCGTCGCGCCAATCGTACCGCTGCTGGTGACCGCCAGCGCCTGAGGAACCGTTGTTGCAGCCAGCAGGGCGCCTGCACATATCAAAAGGCGTTTTCTTTTCATTTACCACCCTCCAGAAGATGTCTCCGTTCGCTTGCCATATTTTATTTATACAGCTCAATATGTTAGCCCCGCTAAACATTCCTGTGACCGGGGTTAATCAGAATTTAGTTTATGGTTACCGCTTCAACCACCTTCCGCTTAACCCCTACGCCTTTTGCCGTATTGACATCATATTTCCATTAAAAACAGCATGTTAAACATCATAAAAATGATTAACTCTCACTTTGCCGAAGGATATATCCATTAAAGTGTGATATGCATCACAATATATCGTCACCACCACAACAACAAAACCAATAAAAATTAAAAAGGAGTTGTATCCCACCGCGCTTTACTTCAATTTATGTGCCGAATAAATTTCTGCGTTGTAATTAAAAATTTATATATATCAGCGCGGAATAAACCTAAGCGCAAAGAGGGTCTTTTTTCGTGGCAAATGCAAATAAACTCACGCTTTTCATCGTGATATTCATGCTGGCGGGTATTCTTTCAGGGGCGGCGATACACGAGTATGCCCCGGCGGAGGCCATCAAAAGCTGGGCAGATAACATTACCCTTCTGACCGATATTTTCCTCCGTCTGATAAAAATGGTGATAGCGCCGCTGGTATTCAGCACCCTCACGGTTGGCATCATGAAAATGGGCGAAACCTCCACGATTGGTCGCGTGGGCGGCAAAGCGATGGTGTGGTTTATCAGCTCGTCCGTGCTCTCGATTCTGGTGGGGCTGTTTATCGTCACCCTTGAGCGGCCGGGCAGCGGTTTGAATCTGACGATACCCACCGAAGCCGTGGACACCGGCCTGGCCGTGGGCGGAATGACGCTCAAAGCGTTCCTGTCTCATACCATTCCGACCAGCATCGCCGGGGCGATGGCGGACAATGAAATTCTGCAGATTGTGGTGTTCTCGATGTTCTTCGGCATCGGCGGCGCGTCTCTCGGGCAGAAATTTAACGCTCCCCTGGTCGCCGCGCTGGACGTGGTTTCCCACATCATGCTGAAGGTGACGGGCTACGTGATGTACGTTGCGCCGCTGGCGATTTTCGCCGCCATTTCGTCCGTTATCGCCACCCAGGGGCTGGGCATTCTGTTGAACTATGCGTCCTTTATCGGCGGCTACTATGTGGCGATCCTGCTGACCTGCCTGGTGCTGCTGGCGGTGGGGTATATGGTGCTGAAAAAAGAGGTGTTTCGCCTGGTCAGCATGCTGAAGGATCCGGTGCTGGTTGCGTTTACCACCAGCAGTTCTGAAGCGGCCTATCCCAAAACGCTGGAACAGCTGGAGCGCTTTGGCTGTTCGCGCAGCATCGCCTCGTTCGTTCTGCCGATTGGCTACTCCTTTAACCTGGTCGGGTCGATGGTGTACTGCTCTTTCGCCTCCATGTTTATCGCCCAGGCGTATAACATTCACCTCAGCTTCTCAGAGGTGACGGTGCTGATGCTGACGCTGATGCTGGCGTCAAAAGGCATCGCGGGCGTGCCGCGCTCTTCGCTGGTGGTGCTGGCGGCGACGATCCCGAGCTTTAACATTCCGGTGGCGGGTATTCTGCTGCTGATGGGTATCGACCACTTCCTCGATATGGGCCGCTCCGCGATCAACGTGCTGGGGAACGGGATTGCGACGGCAATGCTTTCGCAGAATGAAGGGGCGCGGGAAGCTGAGCTGGTGGAGCAGGAAGCGTAAGAATGAAAAAAGGGTGAGGCCTGATGCCCTCACCCCAGCCCTCTCCCACAGGAGAGGAAGAAAGCACGAATAACGGCAACCGGGTTGCCGTTTCGCATTTCTTTACGCTACATGATTCGCCGCGATATCCAGCAGCGCCATTTCGTCGCTGTTCAGCAGCTTCTCAATGTTCACCAGAATCAGCATGCGATCGCCGAGCGCGCCCAGGCCGGTCAGGTATTCGGTTGAAAGGGTGACCGCAAATTCCGGTGCCGGGCGGATTTGGTCAGACGTCAGCGACAGCACGTCCGATACGCCGTCTACCACGATACCCACCACGCGCTGCCCCAGATTCAGGACGATCACCACGGTGTTGTCGTTGTACTCCACGTCGCCCTGGCTGAACTTCACGCGCAGGTCAACGATAGGCACAATAACGCCGCGCAGGTTGGTTACGCCTTTGATAAAGGACGGCGTGTTCGCAATGCGCGTTACCTGATCGTAACCACGAATTTCCTGCACTTTCAGGATGTCGATACCGTACTCTTCGTCACCTAAAGTGAAAACCAGGAACTCCTGCCCTGATGGCTCGCCCGCCAGTTTCGTTACATTACTCATACCGGTCATGTTTTTACCTTCTACTTAATCAGGCGGCTGTGTACGCCACACGTTGTTCACGATTTAATCCCTGAAGCGCCGACACGTCGACGATCAGCGCGACGCTACCATCGCCGAGGATGGTGGCGGCCGAAATGCCAGGCACTTTGCGATAGTTGCTTTCGAGGTTCTTCACCACCACCTGGTGCTGGCCAATCAGCTGGTCGACCAACAGCGCATAGCGGCGACCGGCACTCTGCAGGATCACCACGATGCCCTGCGTCGCTTCGGTTTTCGCACCGTCCACCTCAAACACTTTCCACAGCTCCACCAGCGGCAGGTATTCGCCGCGCACTTCAAGCACGCGCTCGCCGCCCGCCAGCGGGTGCAGATCTTCCTCACGCGGCTGCAGTGATTCCATCACCGCGTTCAGCGGCAGGATAAACACTTCGTCTGCCACCTTGACGGACATGCCGTCGAGGATCGCCAGCGTCAGCGGGAGCAGGATACGAATGGTGGTGCCGGAGCCTTGCTTAGATTTGATCTCAACGTGGCCGCCCATCTCCTGGATGTTACGCTTCACCACGTCCATGCCCACGCCGCGCCCGGAAACGTCCGTCACCTGCTCGGCGGTAGAGAAGCCCGGCGCAAAGATCAGCATGCCCACCTCTTCGTCGGTCATGTTTTCGCTGACGTTCATCCCCTGCGATATCGCTTTTGCCAGAATGCGGTCGCGGTTCAGCCCCGCGCCGTCATCGGTGACTTCGATGCAAATGTTGCCGCCCTGGTGTTCGGCTGACAGGATCAGGTTCCCGACCGGCGATTTACCGGCTTCGATACGCTTCTCCGGAGACTCGATGCCGTGATCGAGGCTGTTACGCACCAGGTGCGTTAACGGGTCGATAATGCGCTCAATCAGGCTCTTATCCAGCTCGGTCGAGCTGCCCAACTGCGTAAGTTCTATCTGCTTATTGAGCTTACCGGCGAGGTCGCGCACCAGGCGCGGGAAGCGGCTGAAGACGTACTCCATCGGCATCATGCGGATGGACATCACCGATTCCTGCAGATCGCGGGCGTTACGTTGTAACTGCCCCATGCTGGTGATCAGATCGCCGTGGGTCACCGGGTCCAGCTCGTTTGAACGCTGCGCCAGCATCGACTGGGTGATCACCAGTTCGCCGACCAGGTTAATCAGCTGGTCTACCTTCTCAACCGCCACGCGGATGCTGGTGGACTCGCTGGAGCGTGCCGCCGGTTTTTCACCCCGTGCTGGCGCCGCGGATTCTTTTGGTACGGCCTTCAGCGCCGGGGCTGCAGGCGCCGCAGCGGGCACGGCCGCGGCGACAACCTCTTCCACCTGCGCAGGCGCAATGACGTCTGCGGCTTCAGCTTCGGTTTCAAAGGCAATCTGGTCGGCTTCAATAACAAAGCACAGCACCGCCACGATGTCATCCTGACTGATGCCGTCGTCAAGCGTTGCGGCCAGGCTGTCTTTGCCCTTGACCACGTTGCTCAGCGTTGCCAGGTTGCCCAGCTCTTCTTCCAGCAGGTTAACTTCACTCTCTTTCAGACGAGACAGCACCACGCGCAGCCTGGCGGGCCGGGCGGCGGGCGCAGCGTCCTGTGCGGCAGCCGCAGCGGCATCCACCACGCTCAGTTTCGCCGCTGGTACGGCAACCTCGCCTTTGGCTTCCAGGGCTAACTGGCGCAGCGCGTTGCAGATGTATTCAAAGCTGGCGGCATCAGGCTCTGCCGAGCTTTTATAGGCGTCGAGCTGTTCCTGCATAATATCTTTGGTTTCCAAAAACAGGTTAATAATGTCGGTATTGAGCTGCATCTCACCGCGTCGTGCTTCATCAAGCAGGTTTTCCATCAGGTGCGTGGTTTCCTGCAAAATGGTAAAACCAAAGGTTCCGGCGCCGCCTTTAATGGAGTGCGCCGCACGGAAGATGGCATTAAGCTGCTCTGAATCCGGCGCTTCGGGCACCAGGTCCAGCAGGTGTTGCTCCATATCAGCCAACAGTTCATCGGCTTCATCAAAGAAGGTTTGGTAAAAATCGCTAATATCCATGCTCACGCTGTCACCTCGGATTGGCTGGTGGCGATGTTGGTACGGCAGCCGAAGGGACGGCCCCAGGCTGTTTTAAATCGTCCAGTGACTCATTCTGACTTTCGGCGTTTTCATGCAGGATGGCCTGCTCCGCCTGCTGGTTCAGCACTAAAAGACTGATACGACGGTTGATGGCGTCATCCGGCCCGCGGTCGGTGAGGCGCATGGTTGCTGCCATGCCGACCACGCGCAGTACCTTGCCATCATCAAGCCCACCCGCCACCAGCTCGCGACGCGAGGCGTTGGCGCGATCGGCAGAAAGCTCCCAGTTGCTGTATCCCTTCTCACCGCTGGCGTACGGGAAATCATCCGTGTGTCCTGACAGGCTGACGCGGTTAGGAATACCGTTCAGCACCGGGGCGATGGCGCGTAAAATATCGCGCATGTACGGCTCGACTTCCGCACTCCCGGTTTTAAACATTGGCCGGTTCTGGCTGTCAATAATCTGGATGCGCAGGCCCTCCTGCACCAGATCGATCTTCAGATGCGGGCGCAGCGCGCGCAGCTTAGGATCGGCCTCAATCAGCTGATCCAGGTCACCGCGCAGTTTTTTCAGGCGCGCCTGTTCCATCCGCTTTTTCAGCTCGTCAATGTTCGGCTCTTTTTTTACCTCACCCTTCTGCTGGGTGTAGTCATCGCCACCGCCGGGAATGGGGCTGTCGCTGTTTGAAATGCGAGGCCCGCCTGACACCGCCGTTGCCAGCGGCGTTCGGAAATATTCCGCAATCTGGATAAGCTCTTTAGGGCTGGAGATGGAGATCAGCCACATCACCAGAAAGAAGGCCATCATGGCGGTCATAAAGTCGGCGTAGGCAATCTTCCAGGAGCCGTGGGAACCGTGCCCGTGCCCCTTATGCTTGCGCTTTTTTACGATGACGATCGGATGGGACTGGTTTTTCATGCGTCCTCAGTGGTCGTCTGCTGGTTGGGGTTTTTCACCGCGCGCACGTGTTCTTCCAGTTCGATAAACGACGGACGCTCGCTGGAATAGAGCGTTTTACGTCCGAATTCAACGGCGATCGGCGGGGCATAACCGTTCAGGTTAGAAAGCAGCGTGATCTTCACACACTGCATCATTTTGGTGGTTTCCGCGCTCTTCTGGCGCAGAACGCTCGCCAGCGGGGAGATGAAACCGTATGCCAGCAAAATGCCGAGGAAGGTCCCGACCATCGCGTGGGCAATCAGCGCGCCCAGCTCCGCCGCCGGACGGTCCGCGGACGCCAGGGCGTGAACCACCCCCATAACGGCGGCAACGATACCAAAGGCCGGAAGCGAGTCGCCCACCAGCGCCAGGCTGTTCGCCGGCACTTCGGATTCGCTCTCGTGGGTTTCGATCTCTTCATCCATCAGCGCTTCGATTTCAAAAGTGTTCATGTTGCCGCTGATGATGAGGCGCAGGTAATCGACGATGAAGTCGAGCATCATCGCGTCGGCCAGAATACGCGGATAGCTGGCGAAAATTTCGCTCTCTTTCGGGTTTTCGATATCCCGCTCCAGCGAGAACATCCCCTGCTGACGCGACTTCGCCATCAGGCGATAAAGCAGCGCCAGCAGATCCATGTACATGCTTTTGGTGTATTTTGAACGGCGGAACAGCAGCGGAATCGCTTTCAGCGTCCCTTTGATTGATTTACCGTTGTTACCAACGATAAAAGCCCCTACCCCTGCGCCGCCGATGATAATAAGTTCAGCCGGTTGATAGAGTGCTCCAAGGTGTCCGCCGGTCATCATGTAACCGCCGAAAACTGTACCGAGAACTACCAGGTAACCTAATAAGATAAGCACGACATCATCCTTCCGCTAGTGACTATGGCAGGACGTTCATTTCGAGCCTGTAACCGGAATGCGGGGTAAAAAAAAGCAGCGGTAATTGCTTACCGCTGCTGGAATCTTGCCCACACGTTCGGGTTAAACAGCCTGTTCGATCTGTTCATCCAGCAGTTGTGGAATACTATCGGCAGCATCCCGGGAAAGTTTACGTCTTTTTACTGCGCGGGATGGCGGCTGGCATAAACTGCAGGCAAAGCTGCCAGCGGGCTGGTGCGCATGGGTGATAAAGTTTCCGTCACAGCAGCTGCAGCGTGACAGCTGCAGCATTCCGCTTTCAACAAAACGCACCAGCGTCCATGCGCGGGTAAGCGCCAGCAGGGGACCCTCTTCCTGCTGCGGGCATTGCTCAAGGTAAAGTTTATAGGCTTTGATCACGGCATCGACGCCGCTGCACAAACCCGTTTTCAGCAGGTACTGCCATGCGTTACAGAACATCGAGGCGTGAATATTCTGTTCCCATGTCATAAACCTGCCGTTTTCAACAGACTGGTTTATGACCTGTCTCTTATA
>CAMKZP010000131.1 GCA_946477805.1 uncultured Enterobacter sp. | reverse complement strand
CACATTATGTTGCTCGAAGATGAGGAGCTGGAGCAGGAAATCATAGCCCTGATTAAAGATAAAGGCATGACGGCCGACGCGGCTGCGCATGAAGTTATCGAAGGTCAGGCAACTGCCCTGGAAGAACTGGATGACGAATACCTGAAAGAGCGTGCGGCTGACGTACGCGACATCGGTAAGCGCCTGCTGCGCAACATCCTGGGTCTGGCCATCATCGATCTGAGCGCGATTCAGGACGAAGTTATCCTGGTTGCCGCCGACCTGACCCCGTCCGAAACCGCACAGCTGAACCTGAACAAGGTGCTGGGTTTCATCACCGACGCAGGTGGCCGTACCTCCCACACCTCTATCATGGCGCGTTCTCTTGAACTGCCTGCCATCGTGGGCACCGGTAGCGTCACCGCTCAGGTGAAAAACGACGACTATCTGATTCTGGATGCCGTAAACAACGTGGTTTACGTCAACCCAACCAACGAAGAGATCGAGCAGCTGCGCGCCGTTCAGGAGCAGGTTGCAACCGAGAAAGCCGAACTCGCTAAGCTGAAAGACCTGCCAGCCATTACGCTGGACGGCCATCAGGTAGAAGTGTGCGCCAACATCGGTACCGTTCGTGACGTTGACGGCGCTGAGCGCAACGGTGCGGAAGGTGTGGGTCTTTATCGTACTGAATTCCTGTTCATGGACCGTGACGCGCTGCCAACTGAAGAAGAACAGTTCGCTGCGTACAAAGCCGTGGCTGAAGCCTGTGGCTCTCAGGCGGTTATCGTCCGTACCATGGACATCGGCGGCGACAAAGAGCTGCCGTACATGAACTTCCCGAAAGAAGAGAACCCGTTCCTGGGCTGGCGTGCAGTGCGTATCGCGATGGATCGTAAAGAGATCCTGCGCGATCAGGTTCGCGCTATCCTGCGTGCCTCCGCGTTCGGCAAACTGCGCATCATGTTCCCGATGATCATCTCCGTTGAAGAAGTGCGTGCACTGAAGAAAGAGATTGAGATCTACAAGCAGGAACTGCGCGACGAAGGTAAAGCGTTTGACGAGTCAATCGAAGTGGGCGTGATGGTGGAAACACCGGCAGCCGCGACTATTGCGCGTCATTTAGCCAAAGAAGTTGATTTCTTTAGTATCGGCACCAATGATTTAACGCAGTACACCCTGGCAGTTGACCGTGGTAATGATATGATTTCACATCTCTACCAGCCGATGTCACCGTCCGTACTGACGCTTATTAAGCAAGTTATTGATGCTTCTCATGCAGAAGGTAAATGGACTGGCATGTGCGGTGAGCTTGCAGGCGACGAACGTGCTACACTTCTGTTGCTGGGTATGGGTCTGGACGAATTCTCTATGAGCGCCATTTCCATCCCGCGCATTAAGAAGATTATCCGTAACACGAACTTCGAAGATGCGAAGGTGTTAGCAGAGCAGGCTCTTGCTCAACCGACAACGGACGAGTTAATGACGCTGGTTAACAAGTTCATTGAAGAAAAAACAATCTGCTAATCCACGAGATGCGGCCCAATTTACTGCTTAGGAGAAGATCATGGGTTTGTTCGATAAACTGAAATCTCTGGTTTCTGATGATAAGAAAGACTCCGGAACTATTGAGATTGTTGCTCCGCTCTCTGGCGAGATCGTCAACATTGAAGACGTGCCGGATGTAGTGTTTGCTGAGAAAATCGTTGGTGATGGCATTGCGATCAAACCAACTGGCAACAAAATGGTTGCTCCAGTTGACGGCACCATCGGTAAAATTTTTGAAACCAACCATGCGTTCTCTATCGAATCTGATAGCGGTATCGAGCTGTTCGTTCACTTCGGTATCGACACCGTTGAACTGAAAGGCGAAGGCTTCAAGCGTATCGCAGAAGAAGGCCAGCGCGTTAAAGTTGGCGACCCGGTGATTGAATTCGATCTGCCACTGCTGGAAGAAAAGGCCAAGTCTACCCTGACTCCGGTTGTTATCTCCAACATGGACGAAATCAAAGAACTGATCAAACTGTCCGGCAGCGTGACCGTGGGTGAAACTCCGGTTATCCGCATCAAGAAGTAATTCTTGCCGCACAAAGAAATGGCGCCTTCGGGCGCCATTTTTGTTTATGCCGGCAGGATCAGCTCGGCGTAGCCTTTTTCATGCGTCTAGACCATCACCTCGGTGACGCGATCGCCCGCGCGACGAATAGCCTCCGCAACGGTTTTTCCTTCAACGATGCCGCTGACCAGCTCCGAGCAGAACAGGTCACCCGTCCCTTTGAGATCGGTTTCGACGCGCGGGTGAGCGCTCACCGTCACACCCTCCGTCGTGACCAGCACCACGTGGATGTTTTCCGGGTCATCGGCTACCGGCGCGCTGGTGATCGCCACCCATTTCAGCGTGTCGGACAGCAGCCCACGGGCTGCATCAATGGCGCTTTCAGGCGTACGGCACGGTTTTCCGCTCAACACCTCAAGCTCAAAGACGTTCGGCGTAATGCCCTGCGCCAGCGGCAACAGGTGCTCGCGATACGCCTGTGGAATATCCGGCTTCACGTACATCCCGCTGTCGATATCGCCGATAACCGGGTCGACCAGCACCAGCAGATCGGGATGCTGCGTTTTAATGGCCTTCAACCAGCGTGCCAGCAGCTCAATCTGGCTGGCGCTGCCCATGTAGCCCGCCGTCACCGCCTTCAGCTCGCGTAAAATTTCGCGTTCTTCCAGCGCCTTCAGGTAGCCGCTGAACCACTCGTCGGGGATCACCCCACCGTAGAAGGTGTCATAGTGCGGCGTATTGCTGAACAGAACGGTAGGCACCGCCGTGACGTTCAGCTGATGGGTACGAATATTCGGCACCGCGATGCTGTTCCCCACGCTGCCGTAGACCACCTGCGACTGCACCGCGACAATATCGGTTTGCTGCGCCCGGGTGTTATCCCGGAATAAAATCATCTCCATGACGCTTAAATCCCCGCCCCCTGCGAATAACTCTCTTCACCAAAGACGCCGGTAGACAGGTAGCGATCGCCGCGATCGCAGATAATGGCGACGATCACCGCCCCCGGATTGGCCTTCGCCACCCGAATGGCACCTGCTACTGCCCCACCCGAGCTGACGCCGCAGAAGATACCTTCGCGCACGGCCAGCTCACGCATGGTATTTTCCGCCTCGCGCTGGTGAAGATCCAGCACCCGATCCACAAGCTGGGCGTTGAAGATGCCCGGCATGTATTCAGCCGGCCAGCGGCGAATGCCCGGAATGCTGCTCCCCTCTTCCGGCTGCAGGCCGACGATGGTGACAGCTGTGTCCTGCTCGCGCAGAAAACGCGATACGCCGGTGATGGTGCCGGTGGTTCCCATGCTGGAGACAAAATGGGTGATGCGCCCGCCCGTCTGCTGCCAGATTTCCGGGCCGGTAGTGGTGTAGTGCGCGTAGGGGTTATCCGGGTTGTTGAACTGATCGAGCAGCTTGCCTTCGCCGCGCCTGGCCATCTCTAAGGCTAAGTCGCGCGCCCCTTCCATGCCCTGCTCTTTTGTCACCAGAATCAGCTCGGCGCCGTAGGCGCGCATGGCGGCGCGGCGCTCCTGGCTCATGTTATCCGGCATCAGCAGCTTCATGCGGTAGCCTTTCAGCGCGGCAATCATCGCCAGCGCAATCCCGGTATTGCCGCTGGTCGCCTCAATCAGCACGTCGCCGGGCTTTATCTCGCCGCGCTTTTCGGCCTGGACAATCATCGCCAGCGCCGCCCGGTCTTTCACCGAACCCGCCGGGTTATTGCCTTCGAGTTTGACCCAGATTTCGCTGCCGTTGTCAGGCACCATGCGCTGAAGCCTGACCAGAGGAGTATTGCCGATGGTGCTTTCGAGTGTATTCACGATTTTTACTCAATAAAAAAGCCGGGTGGCGCTTCGCTTACCCGGCCTACAAGACGCAGTGATAACTGTAGGCCCGGTCAGCGCAGCGCCACCGGGCGATAAACATACTTATAACCTATCAGGCTGTCTCCGCCAGAGCAATATCCTCGCGCGTCTCGATACGCTCGTTGCCGTGATAGATACGCGCGTGCTGCAGGCCGACAAACAGGCGCTCGCCGCGGTGCGGCGCCTCTTCGTCACGCATAACCACCGTCAGCGGTTCGGTATACCAGCCCAGCGGCTGTACCACCAGCTGGGTGTAGTGACCTTTAGGGCTGGCTTCCAGCACCTGCACCGGCAGCGGGGAGTCGAGGCTGGTGCGGCGGCTGACGTCCACTTCCCACGGACGCAGGAACAGATCGACCGGCCCCTGGTGTGCGCAGGTGTAGCCTAGCGGCCAGCGGTGCGCCCCCACGTGGAACTGACCGCCACGAATGGTGCCCTGCAGACGGTTCACTTCCCCCATAAATTCCAGCACAAAGCGGGTGGCCGGCTCGCGCCAGAGCTGTTCTGGCTCGTCCACCTGCTCGATGTTCCCCTGGCTCATCACCACCACGCGGTCGGCAACTTCCATCGCCTCTTCCTGATCGTGGGTGACGAAGACGCTGGTGAACTTCAGCTCTTCATGCAGCTGGCGCAGCCAGCGGCGAAGCTCTTTACGCACCTGGGCGTCGAGCGCGCCGAACGGTTCGTCCAGCAGCAGGATCTGCGGCTCAACGGCTAACGCGCGCGCCAGCGCCACGCGCTGCTTCTGGCCACCGGAGAGCTGCGCCGGGAAACGGTCCGCCAGATGGGCAAGCTGCACCATCTCCAGCAATTTTGTCACTTTCGCCCTGATGGCTGCCGCGTTTGGCCGCTCGCGGCGCGGCAATACGCTCAGGCCAAACGCGATGTTGTCGAACACGGTCATGTGGCGGAACAGCGCGTAGTGCTGGAACACAAAGCCCACCTTGCGGTCGCGGGCGTGCAGGCGGCTCACGTCGGTGCCGTGAAAGCGGATGTGCCCGCTGGTCTGATGCTCAAGCCCGGCGATGATGCGCAGCAGCGTGGTTTTACCGGAGCCGGACGGCCCCAGCAGGGCCACCATTTGCCCGGAGGGGATATCCAGCGAGATATCATTCAGCACCTGGGTGCGACCAAAAGACTTCTTAATATTGGCAATCTCAATGCTCATGATTTCCCTCCTGAGGCTGACGCTTTTCCTGATTCTCTAAACGCCACTGCACCACACTCTTCAAAAACAGGGTCAAAATCGCCATCAGCGTCAGCAACGCTGCGGCAGTAAAGGAACCGACGGTGTTGTAGTCCTGTTCCAGTAATTCAATCTGCAGCGGCAGCGACAGGGTTTCGCCGCGGATTGAGCCGGAGACCACCGACACCGCGCCAAATTCCCCAATCGCGCGGGCGTTGGTCAGCACCACGCCGTAGAGCAGCGCCCAGCGGATGTTCGGCAGCGTCACGCGCCTGAACATCTGCCAGCCGGATGCGCCCAGCAGCACGGCCGCCTCATCTTCGTGGCTGCCCTGGCTTAACATCACCGGCACCAGCTCACGCACCACGAACGGACAGGTCACAAAGACCGTCACCAGCACCATGCCCGGCCAGGCGAACATGATCTGCAGGTTATGCTCGTCCAGCCAGCCGCCCAGCGGGCCGTTGGAGCCGTAGAAGAGCAGATAAACCAGACCGGCAACCACCGGCGATACCGCAAACGGAATATCCAGCAGGGTCAGCAGCAGCTGGCGCCCCGGGAAGTTAAAGCGCGTCACCAGCCAGGCCAGCAGCACGCCAAAGACCAGATTCACCGGCACGGTAATGAGGGCAATCATCACCGTCAGCCAGATGGCGTGCAGCATGTCCGGGTCGGCCAGGTTTTGCAGCGCGGGCATAATCCCTTTGCTGAAGGCCTGAACAAAGATGTACACCATCGGTACCACGAGAATGAATGCCGAAACCAGCATCCCCGTGCCAATCAGAAACCATTTTCCCCAGTTTATACGGGGTGCGTCATAGCGCTTCAATTGCGTCACTTCCGCCATTAATGACCTACCACGCGTCGACCAAAGCGACTTTGCAGAGTGTTAATTGAGAACAGCAGCAGCAGCGATGCGGCAAGGATCACCGAGGCAATCGCGCTCGCCGCGGGATAATCAAACTCCTGCAAACGGACAAAAATCATCAGCGAGGTCACTTCCGTTTTCCATGCGATGTTCCCGGCGATGAAGATCACCGCGCCAAACTCGCCGAGGCTGCGGGTGAAGGAGAGCGCCACGCCCGCCAGCAGCGCCGGAGAAAGCTCCGGCAGAACCACCTTGCGAAAGCTCTGCCAGCGCGAAGCGCCCAGCGTTTCCGCCGCCTCTTCGTATTCCGGGCCTAACTCTTCCAGCACCGGCTGAACGGTACGCACCACAAACGGGATACTGGTAAAGGCCATCGCCACCGCGATGCCGAGCCAGGTATAGGTCACTTTGATATCAAACTTCGCCAGCCACTCGCCGTAAAAGCCGTTGACGGAGAACAGCGATGCCAGCGTTAAGCCGGCAACCGCCGTTGGCAGGGCAAACGGCAGATCCATCAGCGCGTCGAGCAGCGTGCGGCCCGGAAAACGGTAGCGGGTTAAGATCCACGCCATCAGCAGGCCGAAGACGCCGTTGAAAATCGAGGCCACAAACGCCGACAGCAGCGTCACCTTGTAGGCCGCCACCACCTGCGGGTTGGTGACCACCTCCCAGTACTGGGCCCAGCTCATCTGGGCAAGCTGCATCACCAGCGCGCTGAGCGGTAATAACAAAATCAGGCAGACGAACAGCAGGCTGGTCCCGAGGCTTAAGGTAAAGCCCGGCAGCACGCGTCTGGAGGAGACTGCAAACATTACTTACGCCCCGCCGCCAGCAGTTTGTCCAGCTCGCCGCCGCTGGCAAAATGCGTTTTCATCACTTCAGGCCAGGCGCCAAAATGGTCTTCCACGCGGAACAAATCGGTCTGCGGGAATTTGTCCTTCAGCTTGTTCATCACGTCCGGGTTGTTGACGCGATAGTAGTAATCGGTAATCACGGTCTGCGCCTGCGGGCTGTAGAGATAGTTGAGGTACGCTTTCGCCGCCTTCTCCGTGCCGTTGGCTTCGACGTTTTTATCCACCCACGCGACCGGGAACTCGGCCAGAATGTTGGTTTTTGGAATAACCACTTCGAAGCCCTGCGCTTCATACTGTTTGCGGATATTGTTCACTTCCGATTCGAAGCTTATCAGCACATCGCCCAGCCCGCGCTCTGCAAAAGTGGTGGTTGCCCCACGGCCGCCGGTATCAAACACTTCGACGTTTTTCAGGAACTGAGTCATGAACTGTTCGGTTTTGGCTTTATCGCTACCGTCGGCTTTATCCGCCGCGCCCCACGCCGCGAGATAGGTATAGCGCGCGTTGCCGGAGGTTTTCGGGTTCGGGAAAATCAGCTTCACGTCAGAACGCACCAGGTCGTTCCAGTCGTGGATATTCTTCGGGTTGCCCTTACGCACCAGGAAACCCATGGTGGAGTAGAACGGCGAGCTGTTGTTCGGCAGACGGCTCTGCCAGTTCGCCGGGATCAGCTTGCCTCTGTCGTGCAGGATCTGCACGTCGGTCACCTGGTTGTAGGTCACTACATCCGCCTTCAGCCCCTGCAGAATAGCCAGCGCCTGTTTGGATGAGCCCGCGTGAGACTGTTTGATGGTGAGCTTGTCGCCGTTGTTATCTTTCGCCCACTGCTGTTCAAACGGGGGGTTAAGGGCGGCAAACAGTTCGCGTGAAACATCGTAAGAACTGTTGAGCAGCTCCGTTGCCTGCGCCTGCGCGACCAGAAGCAAACCTGCCAGCGCCAGAGATCCTTTTTTCAGTACAGTAACGGCCATTGCGCACCCTTATAAATGTGATGACTATCTTATGGTCATAATATTTATAACGAGTACCAAAGGAGTAACGGTTTTATATACCGTTTGGTGATTTAGAAGCAGAAAAGGGAATAAGGGTGCGGCCTGTTGCCCTCACCCCAACCCTCTCCCACAGGGAGAGGGAGAATGGGAATTACAGCGCCAGCAGGCGCTCTACGGACGGCGCGAAATAGTAGCCGCCGGTCACCGGTTTGGTGAAGCGCAGCATGGCGTCGCGCTTGCCGTCGGTGTCGCCGAACATGCTCAGCAGCTGCTGTTCGATGTTGTACAGGCGCGCGCAGTAGGCGCAGAAGTAGAGGCCGTGGGTACCGCTGGCAGTGCCGTACGGCAGGCTCTGGCGGACAATCTTCAGCCCTTTGCCGTCTTCCTTGAGGTCAACGCGGGTCAGGTGAGAGGTGACAGGACGGACGTCGCCGTCGATCTCTTCGTTGGCGTCTTTGGTACGGCCAATCATCATCTCCTGATCGTGCACGCTCATGCGGTTGAGCTGCTTGAGGTTGTGCTCCCAGCGCTGCACGAACACGTAGCTGCCGCCCGCGTCCACGCCATCTTTGATGACCGCCACGTCGCGGCGAACCGCTTCCCCCGCCGGGTTTTCCGTGCCGTCGACGAAGCCGCTCAGATCGCGCTTCGTGGTGTAACCATACAAGCTCATCGCCCCGA
>CAMKZP010000130.1 GCA_946477805.1 uncultured Enterobacter sp. | reverse complement strand
GCAGCGTCAGATGTGTATAAGAGACAGCAGCGACAGGAAGCCTCTCAGAACGGCGGTGTAGTGCAGGCGCTGCTGCGGTTCAACCTTTCCCCACGCCAGCGTGCGCGTGGCGTCGGTGGTACCGTTGCGGTACTGGCCGCCGGAGTCGTTAAGATAAAAATGGTCATGGCCAACAGGCCTGTTGCTCGCTTCGCTTGAGTGATAGTGGCACATCGCCGCGTTGCTGGCCGAGGCGGAAATGGTGGCAAAACTCTGCTCAATGAAGCCGGGCTGCTGTTCGCGAAAGGCGAGCTGTTTTGCCTGGATCTCCAGCTCGGTCAGCGGCTGGCCAGCGGCGGCGCGCAGCGGCACCTCAAGGCTCAGCCAGGCGAGGAAATTCACCCACGCCGCGCCGTCCTGGTGATGGCACTCGCGGTAGCCTGCCAGCTCAACCGGGTTTTTGGTGGCTTTCATCAGGGTGACCGGATCGGTCCGCCAGACGATCTCCCCGTGCGGCTCAATGGCAAAGCGCAGCGCGACGGGGGCAGAATCGTTATCCACCATTACCCGCTTGCCCTGTGAAATCGCGCGGCAGCGTTCGATAAACGCCGCCTGCGGGAAAATCGTGAAGGCTCGCCGTACCGCATCCGGCAGTTCCCCGAGCTTGCCTTCGTTGACGAACCACTCGACCGCGCCCTCGCTGCTCAGCAGCGCAAACGACAGCGGAACCGGGCTGGTGGGGATATCTGAGCCGCGCACGTTCAGCAGCCAGGCGATGTTGTCCGGCAGCGTGACGGCAAGGTAATCAGCATTGTTCGCGGCCAGCACGGCAGCGACGCGCTGGCGCTTATCGGCGCTGCTTTCGCCGCTGATTTCAACCGGCATTTCCCGGATAAGCCCGGCCGGGGCGGCAGGGCGGTCACTCCACAGGGTATCGAACGGCGACGCAGCCAGCGGTACCAGCTCGCACGGCGTCGCCGACAGCTGCGTAAACTCGGCGTTGGTCATCAGCATCGGATCAAACCCGATGCGGGTTCCCGGCTCAACGTTTTGCTCAAGCCACTGCGCCAGCGGTTCGTTGTGCAGATGGTGGATCGCGAAATCATCCATATTGACCTGCACGCGCGCCTGAACCTGGTAGCGTCCGTCGACGAAGAGCAGGGCTTTATCCTTCAGCACCAGCGCCAGGCCTGCGGAGCCGTCAAAGCCCGTCAGCCAGGCCAGCTTTTCGTCATACGGCGCGCAGTATTCGCTCTGCCACGCATCCGCGCGCGGGACGATGGTTCCGTCGAGACGGTGGGCTTCCAGCCACTGGCGCAGGGCGGATAACGGTGATGGGGTATGCATTGTTTTTCCTTATTATTTTTAGCGGAACGGCGGCTCGTTGAAGGTGCGCAGCTTGCGGGAATGCAGCTTGTCGCCTTCGGCCCGCAGCAGATCGATGGCGCGAATGCCGATCTGCAGATGCTCGGAAATCGCCCCTTCGTAAAAACGGTTAGCCTGGCCGGGGAGCTTAATTTCACCGTGCAGCGGTTTGTCGGAAACGCACAGCAGCGTGCCGTAAGGGACGCGGAAGCGATAGCCCTGCGCGGCGATGGTGGCGCTCTCCATATCAATGGCCACCGCGCGGCTCAGGTTGAAACGCAGGGCAGAGGCGGAGTAGCGCAGCTCCCAGTTGCGGTCATCGGTGGTGACGACGGTGCCGGTGCGCAGGCGCTGCTTAACCAGCTCTCCCGGCATGCCGCTCACCTCTTTGGTGGCGTCGTACAGCGCGCGCTGCACCTCAGCGATGCTCGGGATTGGGATATCCGGCGGCAGCACCGCGTCGAGCACGTGGTCGTCGCGCAGGTAGGCGTGGGCCAGCACGTAGTCGCCGATCAGCTGGCTTTCGCGCAGGCCGCCGCAGTGGCCAATCATCAGCCAGACGTCCGGGCGCAGCACGGCCAGGTGGTCACAGATGGTTTTGGCGTTAGACGGCCCCACGCCAATGTTAATCAGCGTGATCCCCTGGCCGTCGGCGGTGACCAGGTGCCAGGCGGGCATCTGGTGTTTTTTCCACGCCAGGTCGGAAATGGCCTGTTCGGGGGCTTCCGTCTCGGCGGTGATCCAGATCCCGCCCGCGCACGAGAGGGCGATGTACGGGCTGTCCGGATCGAGGATCTGGCTGCAGCCCCAGCGCACAAATTCGTCCACGTAGCGGGTGTAGTTAGTGAACAGCACAAACGGCTGGAAGTGCTCGGCGGGCGTGCCGGTGTAATGACGCAGGCGCGCCAGCGAGAAATCCACGCGGCGGGCATCAAAATGCGACAGCGGAGAAAACTCCGCCGGGTGATAAATACCGTCCGCCGTCTCGTCACCAATCTGCGACAGCTCGGTGGTTGGGAAGTGGCGCGTCAGCCCCGCGCTCATGGAGCGGTCCAGCGTCAGGGCCGAGCCGTCAATCACGTACGGATAGGGGATCTCATGCAGCGACGGCTCAACGGAAATGTGCGCGCCGTAATCCTGATACAGCAGCGTGAGCTGTTCTTCCAGATACGGACGGAACAGCGCAGGGCGGGTGATGGTCGTGCTGTAACAGCCGGAGTGGGTAAAGCGCGCGTAGGCGCGGGTTTTCGGCGTGGTGCTGGCGCTGCCGTCCCAGGTCACGGAGAGCGAGGGATAAACAAAAAGGCCGTGACTTCTGGCCTTCTCGTCGGGCAGTTTCCCCGTTTCAATGTACTCGCTGATGGCACTGCGCAAAGCGTTAACGGACTGTTCGTACAGCGCGTCGAGTTTTTCCAGTGCCTGAGCCGGGGTCAGGCCGGAGCCCTTATTATTCATCTCTGTCTCCTTGTTCCACAGGTGTGTGACTCTACCCGATAGTATGTCACTCGCCTGTGAAACAAAAGTGAGGAGATCAGGCGCGGGCGGTCTCTTTCATAAACAGCGCGGTCGCCGCGGAGAGCAGGCAGCCCGCCAGCAGATAAATGGCCACGCTGTGCCAGTTGCCGCCAGAAAAGGTCACCAGCGCGGCGGCGATAAACGGCGTGAACCCGCCGCCGACCACGCTTGCCACCTGATACCCCACGCCCGCGCCGCTGTAGCGGTAGCTGGCCCCGAACAGCTCGGTAAACATCGGCTGCTGCACGCATACCACCATGTCGTGGGCGACGTTCGCCAGCATGATCGCAAAGAAGACAATCCAGAAGACCGACTGCGCCTCCAGCGCCATAAAGAACGGCCAGGCGCTGAGCGTGCCGATCAGCGCCCCGGTAATGTAAACGCGTCGACGGCCAAAGCGGTCCGCCAGCCAGGCGAAGCAGGGGATGGTCAGGCAGCTGATCCCGCCGACCAGCAGGCCAATGTTCAGGAACAGCTCGCGCGGCAGCCCGAGATTCTGCGTTGAATAGTTCAGGGCAAAGGCGGTGACGATATACATCGTCAGCAGCTCGCACAGGCGCAGGGCAATGATTTTCAGAAAAGCGCCAGGGTGTTGAGCCAGCGCCTCCATCACCGGCAGCCGATTTTTGACAACCGGCTTTTCCTGCCGCTGCTTTTCAAACTCCGCGGACTCCTCCATACCGTTGCGGATCCACAGCGCGGCGATGACCAGCACGATGCTGAAGATGAACGGAATTCGCCAGCCCCAGCTCAGGAACTGCTCGTCGGTGGTCAGCTGGCTTATCAGCGACACCAGCCCGGTAGAGAGCAGCAGGCCGACGCCATAGCCCACCTGCACGCCGCTGCTGTAGAAGGCCTTTTTGTTTTTCGGCGCGCTCTCAACGGACAACAACGCCGCGCCGCCCCATTCACCGCCCACGGCAAAGCCCTGAATGGCGCGCAGGGTGACCAGCAGGACCGGCGCCCACCAGCCGATCGAGGCGAAGGAGGGCAAAATGCCGATAAGCGCCGTGGCGATGCCCATCATCCAGACGGTGAGCATCAGCATGCGCTTGCGGCCGAGGCGATCGCCGAAGTGGCCGAAGATCACGCCGCCCAGCGGCCGGAACAGGAAGCCGACGCCAAAGGTGGCAAAGGCGGCGAGGGTGCCCATCGCCGGGCTAACCTGGGGAAAGAATTCGCGGTTAAACACCAGCGCGGCGGTAATGCCGTAGAGCAGAAAATCATACCAGTCGACGACGGCACCGGCGAAGCTGCCGAGGGCTGCACGGCGGGCCCGATTGAGCGAAGGTGTCTCCTCGTTGGGACGATCGGAGATGAGGGTGGAGTCCATAGTTGTCCTGTCTATACTGATTTTTAATTATTGGTATAAGAAAAGGTCACTCACATTACGCCCGTCCTATAAACGGAACGTATGAGACTACCGCGACAGAACGCCGGAGAAAACGTTTTTATCTTTCCGCATGGCGCTGAATAAATAAATTTCATCTGCACCAGCGCCGATATAATTATGTTTGTTTGGCTCCTGTTAGTGCTGAATGGTTTACAGTAATAGTGACCGCTGCGTGACTTAAGCTGAGGGAATAACTATGCAACGCGCCTTTTCCGCATTCTGGATTTTCCTGTTTTTATTCGTCGCACCGCTGCACGCGGAGCCTAAAGTCTATGGCGAACAGCGCATTAGCCGCTGGTGGGACAGCCTGACGGAGGATATTTCGCAAACCTGGGAACAGCCCGACCGTTACGATCTGTACCTGCCGTTTTTGAGCTGGCACGCCCGCTTTATGTACGACAAAGAGAAAACCGACAATTATAACGAAATGCCGTGGGGCGGGGGCCTGGGCGTGTCTCGCTACAATGAAGAGGGCAACTGGAGCGCGCTCTTCGCCATGATGTTTAAGGATTCACATAATGAATGGCAGCCCGCGATGGGCTACGGCTGGGAGAAGGGCTGGTATCTCGATAATGCCAAAGACTTCCGCCTTGGCCTCGGTGCCGCTGCGGGCATCACGGCCCGCGACGACTTCGCGAACTACGTGCCGCTGCCGTTTATCTTCCCGCTGTTCTCTGCCGGGTATAAGCGCGTTACCGTTCAGTTCACCTATATTCCGGGCACCTATAACAACGGCAACGTGCTCTTCGCCTGGCTGCGCCTGGGCTTTTAAAGGGTAATCACCTTTTTGGCCACCGCGTTAGACAGCACCAGCATGGAGAACAGCACCGAGGTGATAAAGGTGAGCACAATCAGCGACAGCTTCACGCCGAGCGATGTCACCGGTATCAGCGCCGTCAGCAGGTGAAAGACCGAGTAGTGCACGATATAGACCCCGGTCATCGTTTTGCTGATGGCAGCCAGCACGGACTCCTTAAATTCGGCGTTGCGGCGAAAGCGCACGCCGTTTGCCGCAATCACCAGGGCAATAATCAGGATGTAGATCTGCGAGCCGGTGAGGATAAACGCGTTTCTGTCCGCCTTGAACAGCGCGAAAAAGAAGTGCCGCTCGTAGAACCAGGTGAAGAGATAGATAAACGGAATGGCGATAACCGCCGCCCTGACCACGTTTTTGCGGCTTATCCACTCGGCGATGCTGGGATCGCAGAAAAGCTGTCCCGTCAGGTAAAACAGCAGCCAGGTCCACAGGCGATACTGCGGCGAAAGAGAAAGAACGTGGGTGCCGGGGTATATCGCTGACAGCAGGTCGTACCCGTAGGAGAACAGCAGCAGAAGGGCAATGACGCCGCAGAACAGCGTGCGCCGCTGGCTGAGCCACTCCACCGCCGGGTGAAAGGTGTAAATCACGATAAAGGCGAAGACAAACCACGGCTGAATTAAATACCCGCGCTGATAGGGCTCCCACAGGTAGTAAATCGTTACCCAGAACAGAAAGACGATCATCAGGCTTTTGATTTTGCCCAGCTGCCAGCGCGTGCCGTGCCGGGATTGCCCGTCGAGATAGCCTGCGACCACAAAAAACAGCGGCGTGGCGATGGTCGAAATAAAGGTTAAAAACCCCAGGATCCAGTGATAGTCATAATCATAGCGATCCCAGGTATTGTAGATGGTGAAGAAAGTGACCGCCGTCATACAGCCCAGCGTCTTGATGATGTTCAGTCCTGTCGCATTCATTGTTGTTCCGCTTTGTCCTTACGATGGAAGCACGCATAAATCACGGGAAGTACCAGCAGCGTGAGGATTGTAGCAAACCCAAGTCCAAACATAATGACAACGGCCATGCTCTGGAAGAAAACATCCAGCAGGAGCGGGGCAAGGCCGAGCACGGTGGTGAACGCGGTAAGCAGAATAGGGCGCAGGCGCGAGGTGGCGGCGTAGATAATCGCCTCGTGCTGGGGCTTCTGCGTTTTCTGCTGCTCGATCTCTTCCACCAGCACAATGCCGTTGCGGATCAGCATTCCGCTCAGGCTCAGCAGGCCAATCAGCGCCATAAAGCCGAACGGGATCCCGGTGAGTAAAAAGCCGGGGGTGACGCCGATCAGCGCCAGCGGCACGGTCAGCCAGATGGCAACGGCGTTTTTCACCGAGCTGAACATCAGCACCGTTATCACAAACATCACCAGATACCCGATCGGCAGCGTGCTGAACACCCCCTGCTGCGCTTCGCTGGAGCTCTCCGCATCGCCTCCCCACTCGATGCTGTAGCCGTGGGGCAGGGGGAGGGCATCAATTTGCGGCTTCACGCGGGCGAGAATATCCCCGGACGTTTGCTGGCTCAGCGGGTCGGGATCGGACTGCACGGTCAATACCCGCGTGCGGTCGCGGCGAAGAATAAGCGGATCTTCCCACTCCAGCGCGAAGCTGCTCACCACGTTGCTGAGCGGAATATACTGCTGGCGCGTCTGGCTCCAGACCAGCACGTTGTTAAGATGGTTAGCGTCAAGCCGCTCGCTTTCCGGCGGGCGCACCACCACCGGCAGCAGGTCGCTCCCTTCCCGGTACAGCCCCGCCCGGCTGCCGGAGAAGTTCATCTCCAGCGCGTTATCGACATCCTGCTTATCCACGCCGAGCTCGCGTCCCAGCGCAGCGACATACTGCGGGCGGATCACCTTGCTGCGGTTCTGCCAATCGTTCCTCACGCTGTCGGTGGCCGGATCGCGGCTCAGGATCTCGTCCACCTGGCTGGCAATCAGGCGCAGACGATCGGGCTCCGGCCCTTTGATGCGCACCTCAATGGCGCTGTCGCCGGAGGGGCCAAACATCACGCGTTTGGTGCTGGCGTTGACCTGCGGATAGTTGCGCGCAATGTACTCATCCACGTGGCGCGCCAGGGCCGCAATGCTGCGCTGGTCGTCGACTCTCACCATGATTTGCGCGTAGTTGCTGTACTGGCGCTGCCCGCTGTAGGTCAAAATAAAGCGCATGCTTCCCTGGCCGATGGTCGAGACGGTAGTTTCTACCCCCGGGCGCCCGTTAATCGTCTTTTCGATATCGCTGGCCATCCTCTCGGTCCATTTTATGTCGGTGCCGTAGGGTAGCCAGAGGTCAACAAAGAAAATCGGCGTGTTGGACGACGGGAAAAAGTTCTGCCGCACCGAGCCAAAGCCCCAGATAGCCGCGGCCAGCAGGGCGGCCATGACGATGAGCGTCGGGGCTTTACGCCGCAGCAGCCCGTTGAGCAGACCCTGATAGAGCCGGTAGAGGCGCTTGTCGTAAGGATCTGATTCGTCCACGCTCTTCGGGGCGTCGTCGTTTTTAAACAACCACCACTTGATCAGCACCGGGGTGATGGTGAGGGCGGAGAACCAGCTCAGCATCAGGGAGATCAGCAGCACCTGGAACAGCGATTTACAGTATTCGCCGGTGGAGTCCTGCGACAGCCCGATAGGGGCGAACGCCAGGATCGCGATAACCGTCGCCCCCAGCAGCGGCAGGGCGGAGCGGCGGATGATGTAGTTGACGGCGGTGAGCAGCGGCGAACCCTGCTGGCGGGCAATCAGCACCCCTTCGACAATCACAATGGCGTTATCCACCAGCATGCTGAGGGCGATGATCAGCGCCCCGAGCGAGATGCGCTGCAGCTCGATGCCCCAAAGGTACATAATCAGCAGCGTGCCCAGCACGTTGAGCGCGAGGGAAAAGGCAATAATGATCCCGCTGCGCACGCCCATGAAGATCAGCAGCACGCCGATGACAATCGCCAGCGCCATCAGGAAGTTAATGATAAATCCGTTAACCGAGTGGCCCACCTCGGCGGCCTGGTCGTAGAACAGACTGATGTCTATCCCCGCCGGTTTTTCCGCCGACATCTGGTTAAGCTTCGCCTCCAGCGCGCGGCCCACGTCGATAACGTTCACGCCGGGAATAAACGAGACGCCCATGGTGACGGCTTTTTTGCCGTTGGCATGGTAAATACTCGACGGGGATTCGTTCAGACCGCGCGACAGGGTGGCGATATCGCGCAGCCGCGTCGCCGCGCCGGTGCCGGACGGGGTGATTATCAGATCCGCCAGCTCGTCGATGTTCTCGAATTCCCCCGTCGGATGCAGGCGGATGGACTCGGTGCCGGAGGTAATTTCCCCCGCGCTGGAGACCACGTTCAGCCTGCTGAGCAGGGCGGAAAGCTGGTTCAGCGTAATGCCGCGGGCGGCCATTTTGGTCAGCGAAATATCGACGTTTATCTGCTGGGTGATGGCCCCGCCGATGG
>CAMKZP010000129.1 GCA_946477805.1 uncultured Enterobacter sp. | reverse complement strand
CGGTACGGCGGCAGAGAAAGGGGCGATCCGCAGCCGCATCAGCGCGGCGCTGCGCTGGCAGCAAAAAACCGGCCACGTCAGCTGGGTTGGGGGCTGGGGCGTGGGGGAGTCAAATCACCTCACGCCAACGGCATCGCAGATGGCGTTCGCCACCTATATGGCGTGCGAGCTGCAAAAGGCCAAAATCCCTTACGCGATTAACGCTGATTTCCAGTTTTACGACGGGGAAGAGGGGGCGTGGCGGCCTGCACCGGAGCCGCTGCTGCAGGCGATGATAGCGCCCGGGTGTGAAAAGCCCGGCGAGAAGCCGGGCCATCGTGCGGTTAAACCGGCTGCTCGTGATGCGGGACGCGGGACGCCAGCGGCAGCCAGCACAGTAAAATCAGCAGCCCCATCAGCGTCATCAGTAAACCCAGGCTAGCCTGACCGGTTTGCGGCATCATCGCGGAAAGCCATGCCAGCGCGCCGGAGCCGATATTCTGCAAGCCGCCGACCAGCGCCCCCGCGGTGCCCGCGAGGAACGGGAAGGGCTCCATCGCGCCGCTGGTCGCCAGCGGGAACAGCATCCCCGCGCCGAAGAAGAACAGCGCCGCCGGGATCAGCAGCGTCCAGACGGTCATCACGCCGAATAGCCCCGGGATCCACATCATCAGACCCGCCAGCAGGCAGCTGATGACGGACTGCCACATCAGGGTTGAGAAGCGTTTGTTTGGACGTCCGGCAAACCAGGCGCCGAAGAATGCCGCCGGGATTGGCAGAATAAACAGAATGCTCACCACCATGCTGCTCAGGCCCAGCCCCGCCCCCAGCAGCACGCCGGAGCAGGCTTCGAACACCGCGATGCCCGCCAGGCCGCCGATCAGCATCAGCAGATAGCAGGTAAAGGATCCGTTGCCGAACAGCGTTTTGTAGCTGGTGATGAGCCGGGTGCGCGGCGCGTCCTTGGGCCGCGTTTCCGGCATCCAGCGCGCCATGCTGAAGGTGACGATAACGCACAGCACCAGCAGGAAGGCGTAGCAGGCGCGCCATGACCAGACCGTATCTAACAGGCCGCCGATCAGCGGGGCCATCAGCGGGCTCACCAGGATGCCCATATTTAACAGGCTGTTAGCATGACGCAGCTGGGTGCCCTGATACATATCGCGCGGCAATGTTCGCGCCATCACCCCGCCGACGCCGGTCCCCACGCCCTGCAGGGCGCTGGCGGCAATCAATACGGTCAGGCTATGGGTAGCCATCGCAATCACGGTTGCCACCATGAAAATGCTCATGCCTGCCAGGATCACCGGACGACGCCCGATGCGGTCAGACAGCGGACCGTAGAAAAGCTGCGAGACGCCGTAGGTCAGCAGATAGGCGGCCATCACGCTTTGCACCGCGCCCTCGCGGACGTTAAGTTCCTTTGCCATGTCGGCGATCGCCGGAATATAGATGGTTTGCGCCATCTGACCGACGGCCACCAGTAACACCAGCATCAACAATAAGTTAACGTTCCTTTGTTTTTTCATGTCGCTGAATACTTTTGCCAAAAGAGAAAAATGAAGAATAAGTGACTATACATTCCCATAAATGCGCGAGGAATCTACCACAGTGAGACGACAAGTTAAGCATTGTCGTGGTGAATGGGAAAACCGGAAAAGGCAGGATTTGTAAACATTATCGGCAACTAATGTTGCCAGCGGTTCAGGCCAGGCGCAGCAGAATGGCCCCGCCAGCGATGCCCAGCGCCGCGGCGATGCGTATACACGCAACCTTCTCTTTTAAAACAACAAAGGCGATCAGCGCCCCGAAAAGAATCGAGGTTTCACGCAGCGCGGCGACCACGGCCAGCGGCGCCTGGGTCATCGCCCAGAGCGCCAGCCCGTACGACCCCATGGTTCCTACGCCGCCGAGCAGCCCTTTTTTCCAGTGCAGGCGCAGGTAGCCGGACGCCTCGCGACGGCGGGCCGCCATCGCCCAGGCCAGCAGGCAGAAGCCGTTCATGAAGAAGGTCCAGAGCGTGTAGCCCAGCGCGGTGTCTGAGAGACGCACGCCCGTGCCGTCCACCAGCGTATAGCCCGCAATAAAACAGGCGTTCAGCAGCGCCAGCCAAATTCCCTTGCGCGACCGCATGCGGCCAGCCATCGCCATCGCCAGAATCGACAGGCAGATCGTCCCGATGCCTGACCAGGCGAGCCATGAGAGGCTATCCCCGAGCGCCAGCACGCTGAACAGCGCCACCAGCAGCGGGGCGGTGCCGCGCATCAGCGGATAGGTCTGGCTCATATCGGAGACCTGATACGTTTTGGCAACCAGCACCGTATACACCACCTGTAAGGCACAGGAAACAATCAAAAACGGCCAGCTTTCAGCGGAAGGCTGTGGGGAAAAAGGCAGTAAAACCAGGGCAATCAGCGTAGCCGAGCCGCTCACGCTGATGGCGGAATAGAGCTTGTCCGTTCCGGCCTTGACGATGGCGTTCCAGCTGGCGTGCAGCAGGGCGGCGAACAGCAAAATGCAGAAAACGGTGAGGGTCATGGCGTATTGGATGGTGGATTGTCATCCAACTGTAACATTCACGCCCCGATGCTGCCACCCGGTGACACCGCACAAAAAAGGTATTAAAGAGGGGCGGTTGCCCGCCCCTCTCAGGTGCGACTTGAACCTGAATTACCTGACGAATTTCAGGACAGCATCAAGCAGTTGCAGGACTGCAACAATGAGTTTGAGGATAAGTATTACCATATCCACGATGCCCATACGCGTCTCCTTTTGGTCAAAAGGAGCACGATGCTGGCGTACCTTTCCGCCGCCTGTGGCCAGCACCTGGATTGACGTAACACAGTGTGCTCACTTCAGGGGGTTAAGGCACTGACGGCACCACCCGTTTCAGCCAGGACTTCGTTGCGCCGGTAGAACTGCGGCCCCCTCGCTCACTGCGAACATCCTCAGTATAGATAAATACTGTATGCATGAACAGTATTTTATGGACAAAAACGTGAAGCCGATCCATACTCAAAAACGTCAAAATCCGTGCCTGAATTGCGCGTTCGCCTGCGATCGCGTATACTTTTTGCGTTGACGTAACACAGTGTGTTCGGCGGCGACCAACCGCAAAACCCTGAAAAAAACCTCGCTCCGGCGGGGTTTTTTGTTTTCATCAGTCAACAAACGAAACGTGATCCCTGACGCATTTTTGCGCAGATGAAAATATTTCCATTGTCACGCCCGGAAACCTGTGTTTGTATAAATTCAATCAATGATTCCAAACACAGGTTCCTAATGACTCCAGCTATGTTCACCTCGACCCTACTAAAAACTGCGCAACCAGCCGCAGTGGTCGTCGTGCGTGTGGTGGTGGTCGTCGGCAATGCGCCGTAGGGACTGGATCAACACACGAATCCAAAACCCCGCCGGCGCAAACCGGGCGGGGTTTTTCGTTTAAGAGCCTCCCCGGAAAGTCGGCCCAGAAGAAAAGGACTGGAGCATGGCAAGTTCGGGCACAACTCACACCAGAACGCGTTTTACGGGCGCGCAGTTAATTGTTCATTTACTGGAACGACAGGGCATCACCACCGTGGCGGGTATCCCCGGCGGAACGGTGCTGCCGCTGTATGACGCATTAAGCCAGAGCACGCAGATCCGCCACGTGCTGGCGCGCCACGAGCAGGGGGCGGGGTTTATCGCGCAGGGTATGGCGCGTACCCAAGGTAAACCGGCGGTCTGTATGGCCTGCAGCGGCCCGGGCGCAACCAACCTGGTCACCGCCATCGCCGACGCGCGCCTCGACTCCATTCCGCTGATTTGCATTACCGGCCAGGTGCCCTCTTCGATGATCGGTACCGATGCGTTCCAGGAAGTCGACACCTACGGCATCTCTATCCCCATCACCAAACATAACTATTTAGTTCGCGATATCAGCGAGCTTCCTCAGGTTATCAGCGATGCGTTCCGCATTGCGCAGTCCGGCCGCCCTGGCCCGGTGTGGATAGACATTCCTAAGGATGTCCAGACCGCAGAGATTGAAATCGACGTGCTGCCCGAGCCGGGCGGCCGTGCCCCCGCGCCAGAATTCAGCGCTGAGAGCGTGCGCGACGCGGCAGCCATGATTAACGCCGCCAGGCGCCCGGTGCTGTACCTGGGCGGCGGAGCGATTAACGCCGCGGATGACATCCGCCAGTTTGCAGAAAAAGCCAACCTGCCGACCACCATGACGCTGATGGCGCTCGGCATGCTGCCTAAAGCGCACCCATTGTCCTTAGGGATGCTGGGCATGCACGGCGCGCGCAGCACCAACTTTATTCTGCAAGAGGCTGATTTGCTGATTGTTATGGGCGCGCGTTTTGATGACCGGGCGATTGGCAAAACCGAACAGTTCTGCCCGAACGCGAAGATTATTCACGTGGATATCGATCGCGCCGAGCTGGGCAAAATCAAACAGCCGCACGTGGCGATTCAGGGCGACGTGGCCGAGGTGCTGGCGCAGCTGATCCCGCAAACGGATGCGACCGACCGCGCCGACTGGCGCCAGCTGGTGGCCGATCTGCAGCGCGAGTTCCCGGGGACCATTCCCGCCGAAGGCGACCCGTTGAGCCACTACGGCCTGATCAACGCCGTGGCCGCCTGCGTGGACGACAGCGCCATTATCACCACCGACGTGGGCCAGCATCAGATGTGGACCGCGCAGGCGTATCCGCTGAACCGTCCGCGCCAGTGGCTGACTTCCGGCGGCCTGGGCACCATGGGCTTTGGCCTGCCTGCGGCGGTTGGCGCGGCGCTCGCCAACCCGGACCGCAAGGTCATCTGCTTCTCCGGCGACGGCAGCCTGATGATGAACATTCAGGAAATGGCGACCGCGGCCGAAAACCAGTTGGACGTGAAAATCATCCTGATGAACAACGAGGCGCTGGGGCTGGTGCACCAGCAGCAGAGCCTGTTCTACAAGCAGGGCGTGTTTGCCGCGACCTACCCGGGAATGATTAACTTTATGCAGATTGCCGCTGGCTTTGGCCTGCACACCTGCGATCTCAACGCCGAAGAAGACGCCCACGCGGCGCTGCAGGCGGCAATTTCTCGTCCGGGCCCGGCGCTGATCCATGTGCGCATCGACCCTGAACAAAAAGTGTATCCGATGGTGCCGCCGGGTGCGGCAAATACAGAGATGGTGGGAGAATAAGCCATGCAGAAACAATGTGATAACGTCATTCTGGAACTCACCGTCCGCAACCATCCTGGCGTCATGATCCACGTCTGCGGGCTGTTTGCCCGCCGGGCGTTTAACGTCGAAGGCATTCTCTGCCTGCCGATTCAGGGCAGCGAACACAGCCGCATCTGGCTGCTGGTCAACGACGACCAGCGTCTGGAGCAGATGATGGCGCAGATCGACAAGCTGGAAGACGTCACCAAAGTGGCGCGCAACCAGTCCGACCCGACCATGTTTAACAAAATTGCGGTGTTTTTTGAGTAGTGCCCAGTCTTTATAAATTCCTAAAATTACGTTTGTGATTTTCCGGACTATATTTTACGGCGCTGTTATCTGTAGTCTCTCCGGTCATTGCTGATTCAAAAGGAATTGATGATGACCGGAAAACCCGCCGCCCGACAGGGCGACATGACCGCAATCGGCGGCCCGATTGTGCAGGGAAGTCCTGGCGTGATGATTGGCGCGCCGACCGGTATCGCCTGCTCGGTCTGCCCTGGCGGGGTGACTTCCGGCAGCCCGGTGAACCCGCTGCTGGGGGCCAAAGTCCTGCCGGGCGAAACGGACCTCGCCCTGCCCGGTCCGCTGCCGTTTATTCTGACCCGCGCCTATAGCAGCTACCGCACCAGAACGCCTGCGCCGGACGGGCTCTTTGGCCCCGGCTGGAAAGCGCCTTTTGATATCCGCCTGCAACTTCGCGACAACGCACTGATTCTGAACGACAACGGCGGGCGCAGCATTCACTTTGACCTGCTCCTGCCGGGCGAGGTGGCCTTCAGCCGCACCGAGTCCTTCTGGCTGGCGCGTGGCGGCGTGCTGAACCTGAATCAAATCCATCCCCTGCACCGGCTCTGGCAGGCCCTGCCGGAGGTGGTCCGTCTCAGCCCGAATGTGTATCTGGCGACGAACAGCCTGCAGGGTCCGTGGTGGCTGCTCGGCTGGTCTGAGCGCGTGCCGGAAGCGGATGAAGTTCTGCCTGCGCCGTTGCCGCCGTATCGGGTGCTGACCGGGCTGGTCGATAATGTGGGTCACACGCTGGCGTTTCACCGCGCAGCTGAGGGGAAATTTGCCGGAGCGGTCACCGGCGTGACGGACGGTGCAGGCCGCCGCTTTCGCCTGGTGCTTATTCCCACTGAAACCGGTGCCCGCCTGTCTGAAGTCTGGCTCACGCATGACCCGCTGTATCCGCAGAATCTGCCCGCCGCGCCGCTCGCGCGCTATGCCTGGTCCACGCGCGGGGAGCTGCTGGCGGTGTATGACCGCAGCGGCACGCCCGTGCGCTCGTTTACGTATGATGAGACCGTTCCGGGCCGGATGGTGGCCCATCAGTACACGGGCAGGCCGCAGACCACCTACCGCTACGACGCCACCGGGCGGGTCACGGAGCAGCACAACCCCGACGGCCTGAGCTACCGGTACCAGTATGAAAAAACACATACGGTCATCACCGACAGCCTGAACCGCCGCGAGGTGCTGCACACCGAGGGCGACGGCGGTATGAAACGGGTGGTGAAGAAAGAACTGGCCGACGGAGGCTGCATCTTAAGCGAGTTCGATAACTCGGGCCGCCTGGTGGCGCAGACTGACGCGGCGGGCCGCAAAACGCAGTACCGCCTCAGCCCCAGCTCCGGCCAGCTGTCCGCCATCGTCGCCCCGGACGGCAGGCTCACGGAATTTTACTACAACAGCCAGCGACAGCTGACCACCACGGTCTACCCGGACGGGCTGAAAAGTCATCAGGCGTATGATGATGCCGGTCGCCTGACCAGTGAGACCTCACGCCACGGGGACATCACCCGCTACGAATATGACAGCCCGCAGAGTGAGTATCCGTCTGCCAGCGAAGACCCGACCGGCAGCCGCCGGCAGATGATCTGGAGCCGCTACGGCCAGCTTCTCGCTTATACCGATTGTTCCGGATATGAGACCCGTTACGAATACGACCGCTTCGGCCAGCTGACGGCGGTGCACCGCGAAGAGGGTTTGAGCCAGTATCGGGAATATGACGCCTGCGGCAGGCTGGTCAGCCAGATAGATGCTACCGGGCATCAGACACGGTATGAATACAACGTGGCAGGCGACCTGACTGCGGTGATTTCCCCGGACGGGAACCGCAGCGAAACCGGTTACGACGCCGCAGGAAACATCATCCTTGCGACACAGGGCAGCCTCACCCGCCGGATGGAGTATGACACTGCCGGTCGCGCCACTGCGCTTATCAACGAAAACGGCAGCCGCACAGAATTCGTTTACGACACGCTGGACCGCCTGACGCAGGAAACCTGCTTTGACGGGCGGACGAAACGTTACCACTACGGCCTGACCGGGCTGCTTACCCGCAGCGAAGACGAAGGCCTGGTCACGGACTGGCAGTACGATGCCGCAGACCGGCTGACCTCCCGCACGGTGAACGGGGACGCGGCGGAAGCATGGCAGTATGACGAAAGCGGTTGGCTGGCGAACATCAGCCACCTCAGCGGCGGTCATCGCGTGGCCGTGCGCTACGAATACAGCCGTGAAGGCCGCCTCACCGCGGAGCGCCAGACGGTACAGTGCCCGGAAACCGGTACCCTGCTGTGGCAGCATGATACCCGGCACGATTACCACGCAGGCCTCGTGAACCGGGAGCAGCACGACCAGCTCCCGCCGGTGGAGTGGCTGACGTACGGGTCCGGTTATCTGGCGGGCATAAAGCTCGGCGACACGCCGCTCATTGACTTCACCCGCGACCGTCTGCACCGGGAGACGCAGCGAATCTTCGGCGACTACGCGCTGGCCACCACTTTCTCGCCTGACGGGCGATTACAGAGCCATCATCTGAACCTCCCCGCCCTGAGCCGGGACTACACCTGGAATGCGGACGGCCAGCTCATCCACATCAGCGGCCTGTATGGCCAGCGTGACTACGGGTACGAAAACGGACGCCTGCTCAGCACCACAATATACTCCACGCACCACGAGCTGTCGCAACGGACCCCGACCGACCCGGCGGGCAACCGGATTACGACGCAGGAAACCCTGCCCGACGTGTGGCGCGACAACCGCATCACCGAAGACGCGGAATATTTCTACCATTACGACGCCCACGGCAGGCTGACGGAAAAGGACGAACGCCGTATCCACGCAAACGGCAGTATCACGCATCACTACGGCTACGATAACCAGCACCGCCTCACACAGTACCGAAAAATGCAGAACGGCCACCTGCTGACGGAAAGTCGCTACACGTATGACCCGCTCGGCCGTCGCCTGCAAAAACAGGTTTGGCAGGGCGAAGCTTATGACGACGGGTGGTGGGTGCCGCCTGAGCCCGGCGAATCCGTGTGGTACGGCTGGAACGGCGACCGGCTGACCACGTCGGAGACGGACGCGATCCGTATC
>CAMKZP010000128.1 GCA_946477805.1 uncultured Enterobacter sp. | reverse complement strand
CATGCACTTTATCTGCCGGTACTTCAAGCGCACCGCCGTTATCGGCAAAGCGATACGGGATGTTCATCTGGGTGAGCTGGGTGACGATGGCACCGCCATCCTGATCGGAGAGATTGCTGTAAAGCGTGCGGTAATCCGGGCTTTTTGCCCACAGGACCATCGCAACCAGGATCGCAATGGCGGCAGCGCCTGCCACGATCAACGGGATTTTAGGGTTCGCGCGAAGGCGGTTCATCCACTCGAGTGATTTATTCTGTGGCGCTGTCGATGCTGCTGTCGCACTCATTGCGCACCTCTTAAATCCTGGTGATTTACGTTATTCGTGTAGAGAAACAAAACTGACTCCCGGGTCGGCAAACACGACAAAAGTTCCATACGTATGGCCCTGCCATTATTTGATGATTCGGGATTTTCTATGCGTCAAATAACCTGGTTTTTTAACGCTATTTACCGCCTTTATCTTATTGACAAGCTGTTAGTCTTGACCGCGTAAAAAACCATCCAGGGGAAAGTCATGGCTATACAGGGCATTGAAGGGGTAATCAGTCAGCTGCAGGCAACCGCGATGACGGCCCGCAATCAGAACGTGATGGACGAGCAGCCGGGCATCAGCTTTGCCGGGCAGCTGAACGCCGCGCTTGACCGTATCAGTGAGAAACAGACCGCCGCGCGTACCCAGGCGGAAAAATTTACCCTCGGTGAACCGGGCGTGGCGCTGAACGACGTGATGGCCGATCTGCAAAAAGCGTCCGTCTCCCTGCAGATGGGTCTCCAGGTGCGCAACAAGCTGGTGTCTGCGTACCAGGAAGTGATGGGCATGCAGGTTTAGGTTAACTAACCTAATGATATTTATAATTAATAACCATACGATCCCACAGCGTGGGGCATGGATGGGGCAAACTCACTCAATTTCTGGTTGAGGATGAGTACCTGGTCCTGATTATTTTCAGCCATCCAGGATCCGTACACCCGGTAAACCATTTGCGCGTCGGTGTGGCCCATTTGCTTCGCGATGAAGTTCGGGTTGGCACCGGCAGCCAACGACCAGCATGCATACGTGTGTCGGGACTGGTATGCTCTGCGATAGCGAATCCCGGCGCGCCGCATTGCTGCCTCCCAGGACTGGTTGATCGACCCAACAGCGTAATGATGCCCTGCACGGCCATTACGCAATCCCTTCTTGGGGTTGAACACGAACGTGCACGGATGCACAACGGTGCGTCCATACTCGCGCAGTTTCACCTCAACCTGATACTGCTTACCCAGGCGTGTTATTTCGGCCTGGCTTTTCAGCACGTCGATGGCCGGCTGAATAAGGTTGATGATGCGGTCCGTCCCGGCCTCAGTTTTCGGAAGGGTGAACTCCTTCGTTAACGTGTGATTCCGGCGGATCATCATTGTTCCCGCTTTCAGGTCGATATCTTCCCAGGCCAGCGACACGAGTTCGCCGTGGCGCACCCCGGTGTACACCGCCAGCGACCACATGTTTTTCAGCTGCTGGGTGGGGCAGGCGTTTATCAGCCGAATGAATTCGTCGCGCGTCAGCGGGTCAGGTTCGCAGCGTGACCGCTTGAGAAGGGCGATCCCGGTGAACGGATTCACCCGGACATACCCGCTGTCGGCTGCAAACTTAAACATCCCGCTCATGGTTTTCATGTAGTTGTTGACCGTTCGGACTGTCCGGCCCTTCACCGGTGTACGATGCCCCGTCTTCAACGTCTGATAACCGGTCAGCAATTCCTTCCTGATAAACAGCAGGTCTTCCTGCGTTACCGCAGAAACCAGCCTGTCCCCGCCAATCCTTGGCACCATGTTGCGCGCTATAGACGCATAGCGTGACATCGCGTTGGTGCTGATCTCCATGCGCTTCAGCTCAAGCCATTTATTGGCCAGCTCCAGCACGGTGATTTCCTTGCTCTCCACCCCAAACCTTCTCAGGTTCGGCGAATTCGGGAACTGGGCCGCAAAGTTGAAGTTTCCGGTCTTTATTGCGAAGCACACCGACGCGCGCAGCTCGCCAGCGATCTTCCTGTTTTTTGGTGTATCCGGCACGCCGAGGCTTTCACGCACCCGGCTGCCTTTATAGATGAACCATATGCGGAGCGTCCCGCCATGGTTCTCCACGCCTGTTGGGTATGCTGACTTAGCCATTATTCCCTCCTGACGTCCAAGAGCCCGCTAAGCATAAACGGATCTTCATTGGCGCGCACCCGGCTGTTTCTTTTTGAGGCTCTCAACCCACTGGTCGATTGCTTTGTGGTTATACAGGCACTCGCTGTTTTCCTTTGGGATGCTGTCCGGGGACATGTGGACGTACTCCCTGCCGCAGAGCCAGCTTGTTTTGCGGGCCCGCGCTATCGTTCCCGGGCGGAGCCCTGTCATCTTCACGAGCAGGTCTTCTGTCACCCACTCACTGGGCACGATTTGAATAATTTCGCTCATGATCGCTCCTATGACATCGTTTTATAGAACTGCGGCTGGTCTGGCGTGGCCGCGCGTAATTCGTATTCGTAGTGGATCTGGTAAGTGCCGCCGTCCCATGCGACATAAACCCTCGCCTTATCGTTTTCTGGTTCCAGCAGGCTTTCGACTACCCCCTTCAGTCCGCCGGTCTTCTTCTGGACTAATGCGCCCACATTAAAAGCAGCCATTGCACACCTTCCGGTTCGTGAAGAAATGAGATGAGAGCGCCCAGCGCCATAAGTGCGGCGATGAGCCGGATAATTGGGTTAGCCTGCATCGCGTAGTATCCTGTAAATACCTCGGGCCTGGAGGAAAGCATTGAGTGCTATTGCGCCCGCGACGAAGTAACTCCACTTATCATCTGTGTAAATCATCAGAAATACTGCACAGAAGGTGCATACTCCTGGGCACAAAATAAGCATGACAAGGAGGCCCAGCCATTTGGGAAGGGTGATTTGCATACGGACTCCGGATAAAGAAAAACCCGCTAGGTGCGAGTTTGTCATGGTGATTTGCGCTTTCTTCGGTTAATCATTGCGACTAACACAAACGCGCGATGCTCTCTCATTCCTTGCGTCATCGAGCCTCCCACTGCGGACTAACCCAATACGGTGTGACATGCGCTTCAGGTACGCGCCTGTCGTAAAACCAGGCGGCCCTGAGCTTGCTGGAAACCCAGCTGGCGATAGCGGTTTTTTCACCGCTGAACCCGCAAGCTCTCAACGGGTCTTGGGTAGGCTGGCATTTTGCAAGTTCCATCATTCCTCCTGCTGTGGTGCTGCTGGCAGCGACATCCAGTGGGTAATGACGACCGATTTCGGGTTGCAGTCATCCTCTACCGGCTGCCACTCAAACCATCCATAAGTTGGGTGAATAAAGAGCCATGCGGGAATATGACCAGGTTCATCGCCATCATGATAGGTTCCCCAGCACAAATAGAGCCTGCGTGATTCACCACCATTGTCCGGCATCCGCTCACTGCAGGCTACCCAACCATCCTGAATCACCGGAGTGTTTCCACCGGTTTTGATGTGCAGGCGCGGTTCGCCGTCTTTCGGCTCCGGCCACTGGCGCGCCATATTCACCTTTAGCTTTTCTTCCATCGACGCGGTGATTTGCTCATCGGTGATACCAGCGCGCCGCTGCGCGTCCCATAGCAGGAACTGCATATCAGCCCATTCGCTGAGGTCACCAGGATCGGCAGCAGCTTCCAGCGCCTCTTTCGAAAGGTGCTTCAGCGGTCCGATGGGGGCGACATTGCCGAAGGTCTTTTCTGACCATTCAGCGTGGCGCCGCCGGATCAGGTTTCTGGTGAACTGCGATTTCTTCGATTCGTAAGTTTTCACGCTTTCTCCTCATGCCGCACGCTGGGCGCGCAGCGTTAAATTACTTCCGCCAGGCGAAGCTAATCGGCTCCGGCGTAATACACAGGTGGCGCATGTTCGCCACGTTCACCACATCAGAATCCCGAGGGTAAATCTCCACGGCATCCCGATCCCCATAGCCGACCGCTGACTTTATCTCCTGCAACGCATCCCAGCTGATGCCATCCTTCCACCGGCCAGAGCCGCCAATGCTGGTGGTGTTCACCGTTAGGCGAATGACGCCATCGTCTTCCTGAAACTCCTGAACCAGAAAATACGAGTTAGCCCACACGTTGCTCCGTTTTGGGTCATGGCATCGTACCGGCCACTGCGATTCCGGTACTGGCTTGAGTATTCCGATCACGTCTCATGCTCCTTAATTTTTCGATGTGTTCTGCTGTTTCGATTTCTTCGGCGATCCGCTCGGCCTGTACTTTGGTCATCGGCTCGAATTCATGCTGAAAGCGGCCCATGCTGGCGATGCAGGTGCGACCGTTGCGGATGTAGTGGATGACTTCGTGGGTAGCGCGGAGGATTTTGCATGGCGCGCCGTGGCAATCAGAGTAATACTCCCCAGGCATCAGGAAGCTAAAAAGTCGACTCTTCATGTTTCTCATCTCTTTTAGCGCGGGCTAATTGATGAGCGGCCGACGCCTCTTCCTCGGTGTCGAAACGTCCAAGAGAGGTTCTTTTCCCATCGATTGAAATGTGCGCCTCCCAACGACCATGTTTGGTAAGGCTAACCCCTTTGCAATTTGATGTGCAGCCACTCCTTTTCCTCTGATTCTTGGTCTGATCAGACTGAGTGGCCCATCGACAGTTCCCGGGGAAATACCCAAGATTATTGTCAATCCTATCGATGGTCATTCCGCGTGGCCTTTCACCCATATCAGCAAAGAACTCGCTGAATTCATGCCAGCGGTCACAAACGGTAATCCCACGACCTCCGTAATTTTTGTAATTTACATTGCTGGGGTTTTCGCACCGAGACAGCATTGCGCACCACGTTCCATAAGTTTCAGAACCATGCTGGCCATGCTTAGTCCTTAGCCTGACGGAAACCTCCCGGCTCAGGCAGCCGCAAGATTTAGTAAGGCCAGATTTAACCCTACTGATAACTGCGACGGTCTCATTTCCGCATTCGCAGATGAACCTGCCTTTCCTGTTCTTGCCGCTCTCCCTTGGAAGGCGCTCGATCATTGTTAGGCGCCAGCGCTTTTCCCCTTCCGAAAAATTCTCAATCATGTGAATTAACCCTCTGGATTATCCTGAACATTGGGCACCACCTTAAATTCGATAACCCAAACCCATGGGTTAGCTTCCCAGTTTTCGGAACCGTAGATGCTCATCCAAAGGTCACGGAAGTTAATGCGATATTCCCAGCCGGGAAGAACTCCGCCAGAAGGCGGCGTAATGCCTTCTGACTTTGCATCGTCCTCACTCAGATCTCTAAGCCGCTCAACACGCACGCCGGTAATTTCCAGAGTGATGCGACTGGCCCAGCGCGGCATGTGAATTGAAGGCGTCCAGCGAATATCTGAGGCTGGCGGCACATTTTCGTAATGAATTGGTACGTGCTCAGGGTAATTTGCGCGATAAAGTTTCAGATCCGGCGCGCTGGCTCCAGCCTCTGCCCACGTCTCCCGTACCAAGATGCGGTCGCCGACGGCACCGAACGGGAAGGTGTAGCCTTCATTCTCATCTGCAATGCCAAATACATCTTTCTTAGCAGGCTGCAGGTATCCGTTTTTATCGACCACGCCAGGCGTGTACCAGTGTGCGTTTAAATCCAGATCGTAACCGTTATGCGTTGGGTGGAAGCCATCAGACGGCTGAACTTTCATGATGCGCCGCGTCTGCGTCTTCCGGCCGCCGAGAATGGCGCGCACCATCTCGCCGTTAAATATCATTCCGCGCTCTTTCACTGGGTCCCCCTCTGCTTATTCTTGAGTTCGATTTCTTCCTGGCAACTGGCGCACGTCTGGCATCCAGGAACGGCAGCGCGCCGCGGCTCGGGAATTGGTTCGTCGCATTCTTCACAACGCTCAGCTGATACGGCATTGTGGTCGATGCGGTGAGCGGATAGGGCAGCGTTACGCTGAAGCTCTTCAATCTCTGCTGCGGTATCGATGATGTCCATGGTCACTCCTTACCGAGGGCTTTGTTGATGGCGTTCAGCGCTTTCTTTCCGGCAGGCTCATCTTCGAGCCGCCAGTTACCGGCATCGCCCGAATCAGCGAGCTGCTTATAGTTGTCGAATAGGCATTGCAGCGCATCCAGCAAATCAGGCGCTGCTGCTATCAGGTTCGCATTCGCGATTGTTTTATCGAAGGATGTCTGCCCATCTCCTCCGATGTTTAGTGGCGTACTTTGTAGATAAGCAATTTCGTGCAGCGATTCTGTTGAATTAATTTCTATGCAAGCCACGTTGTCGTCACTTACACAACTGTGAGAAAAGCTCCACTTTCCCGGGGTGCCCTTAAAATCTTTCATAATCACTACTCCTGAAACTCTCGGTTAATTCGGTTGAAGGTGAACGCCAGCAATAAAAAAGGTCGCAATAGCGACTTGGTGATTAATGCCTTCATACCTCTGGCACCGGAGGTGTGGGTGCCCAATGAGTAATGTTCATTTCCTCATCATCCAGACTCTCAATCTGATAGCTCCAATCCCAGTCACCAGTTTCAGTCATGCAGTCTGAAAGCCAAACTGAGCGCCAACCAATGACCCAACCCTCGCCGTTAGCGTCAAATAACAAACACTGTTGATTAGAAGCAGGAAGCCCATCATTTACGGAAACAACCTCTGATTTAATCGCATCTTTCCACGCAACCGCCGCCAACTCTCCCCCAAGAATGTTCATGCGGGAATGCACTGCTGGTTCTTTCCCATCCTCAAAATCTACGACAAAAGTCACCTTGCTCATTGTTCTGCTCCGAAGCGGCGATTAAGCCGACCTGTGTATACGACGAACTCCAGGAGGCTAACTCCCAGAGCTTCAATTTTCTTGTGATGCCTGTTGATGATGGGAGGCACCGTTTCGTTCCAGTTAGGCTTTGGATTCTTGCGCATGGCCTGCTGGATTTCTTCGGTGCAGCGGCGGCAGGCTGCGCGGATGGCGTTGTCTGTTTCTGGCGTCATGCGGCCTCCCGGCGGGCGAGAAGTTTCGCCCCGAAAGCCATCAGCTCGTCCCGGTCCACAGTTGCGAAGTGGCAGTGTATACGCGGGTACGGTCGCCAGATAATGAGCATGCTGCCTTTATTATTTCCGCTGACTGGCTTACCGGTGACCGGGTTGATAAATGCCAGCCGCCCGGCGGTGATGAAGCGAACCTCGCTGGCGGTCTGGATAGCTTCCTTGAACCAGCCAACCGAAGTGTCTGCCGGAACAAGCATCACCGTACCGATCTGATTTCCGCTCTCGGCAGCGGCCTTCTTAACGAACGGAGTGATGTCGCTGTATGGCGGGTTCAGCCAGACGTAGCCTGGCACATTCAGGTAATCAGCCCACGGCGTTTCCAGCGTGTTCTGCTCGGCGGTGATGAACTTCCTGCACAGTGCGTTATGAGGCGCCGCGGCGGCATCCAGCTGGAAGCAGAACTCAGCATCAAGGGAGGCGAAGAGGGCTGGTGGAGTGCGCCAGAGGTCGCGCTGATCCGCTGGCGTGTTGCTGCCGGTGTAATCGGTCATACATCCTCCCGCTCCGGATCGTTAACATCCCAGCCATTACGCTCAATATTGGTTTGCAGCCGCTTATCTCCGACCTCTTCAATGCTGCGGCCGGTAATCTCTGCGACTTCAGCGTTTGAGTGTCGCCACAGCAGCGCCAGCTCTTCGAGAGACCACGCTTTCATAGCACTGACTCCATTTCGTCGATGTAGAGGCCCTGAGCAATCAGGCGGCTACGGCGTTCTGCACGTTCAATGCACTCCTGCCGCCTGCCTTCCTGCGATTGCTCAATGGCGCGCCGGGTGAACAGGCGTGATTTACCCTGCGGCGTTACGACCTTTGGTTTCGTGACCAGGTCGAAAGTGCGGTCGCAGATGCCGTCTTCGTTGAGCCATTTCTCAGACTCAACGATCTGAGCTATCTGTCCGGAGCCGCGGGTGATGCCGTTGGCAACACGGTTAAACTCGATAAGTGTTACGCCAAACTTCTCAGCGATTTCGCTGCCGGTGATCGGGCGGCCGCGAGTCTGAATCATCCAGATAACGCGTTCGCGGAGGCCTGAGAATTGCCCGGTTCGCCCGGGCCTGCGGTAGAAGGGTGTGCGTTTCATGGCTCCTCCTACTTGATGATGAGTGAAGGTTTGCCGAGTTTTATTTGCGCGCCAGGTACATCCACGCCAGCTTCGATTTGGTGTTTGATAGCCAATTTGTCTGGCTTGATGCTCGTCTCGTATTCGACGAATTCAGGAGGAAGTGCGCTGGCATCTGTAATCTCTACTGAATTGGAAGGCGCGCGAACCGTTACCTGATGAATGCCTGCCTTCAGTGATTTCTTACCTGCTGTTTCGAGGGAGGTGGCCACATAATCTTTCATGCTCGACACACGGTTTTCTGCGGCTTTTGCGCGCTCTGCAAGACGCTTGCTTTCTTCTTTCAGCGCCTCGGCATAAGCAGATTCGTTTTTGCAGACAGCAAGGATCTGCTCGACCTTTGCTTCCAGCTCCCACTCAATGCCATCAAGGGTGTCGGCTATCATTTCAGGCTCCATGCCTGAATCAGTCAGCTTTGCGAAATCATTGGCGATCTGGTAAAGAG
>CAMKZP010000127.1 GCA_946477805.1 uncultured Enterobacter sp. | reverse complement strand
ATCTACACTCGACTAGTCGTCGGCAGCGTCAGATGTGTATAAGAGACAGCGACAAGGTTAAATTTAGTTCAGAAGCCACAATGGGGATGTGCTGCTTTTTAACACAATAAGAACAGCACAAATTCCCCATTTTTTATTTAATTTTTAAAAATTGTTTGCTTTAAGAATCACCAGATGACGCTCGCCGTCGAGGTGAGGCACCCGTAATTTCTCAATGGATTCCACGGAAAAACCGTCCGGAAGCTGCTCAATTTCGTCCTGCGGGACGAGTCCCTTAAGGGCGTAAAAACGTCCGTCGCCAGCGGGCAGATGCTTGCACCAGCTCACCATGTCGTTGAGCGAGGCAAATGCGCGGCTGATCACCCCATCAAACGGCGGTTCGGCTGGATACTCCTCCACCCTGCTCTGAACCGGAGTGATGTTCTCAAGCTTTAGCTCGTGCTGAACCTGACGCAAGAAGCGTACGCGCTTGCCCAGGCTGTCCAGCAGCGTGAAATGGCTCTCCGGGCGAACAATGGACAGCGGGATCCCCGGCAAGCCCGGGCCGGTGCCTACGTCAATAAAGCGCTCTCCCTTGAGCCAGGGGGCCACCACGATACTGTCGAGAATATGGCGAATCAGCATCTCGTTGGGGTCGCGTACGGACGTCAGGTTGTACGCTTTGTTCCATTTGTTCAGCATATCGACATAGGCCACCAGCTGATTTTTCTGGCGATCGGTGAGCGAAATACCTGCTTCATCGAGCAGACGAGAGAGTTTATTGAGCACGGAAAATACCTGTTTAGAAATTTGCCCGGTAGCACTTCGCTTACCGGGCCTACGAATTTGTAGGGCGGGTCAGCGAAGCGCCACCCGCCAAAAGCAACGAAATTACGCGCTGCGGCGCAGCATACCTTGCTTTTTCAGCCACACCAGCAGAATCGAAATCGCGGCAGGCGTGACGCCGGAGATTCGCGAGGCCTGGCCGATCGACACAGGTTTGTGATCGTTCAGCTTGGCGATCACCTCGTTGGACAACCCCGTCACCTGACGGTAGTCCAGCATGTCCGGCAGCAGCGTATTTTCGTTGCGCTGCTGTTTGTCGATCTCATCCTGCTGACGCGCGATGTACCCTTCGTACTTCACCTGAATTTCAACCTGCTCAGCGGCTTCAGCGTCTTCCAGACCCGGCGCAAACGCGGTCAGCTTGACCAGGTTCTCATAGGTCACCTCAGGGCGACGCAGCAGATCCTCCCCGCTGGCTTCGCGCGACAGCGGCGCTGTTAAGTGAGCATTCACTTCAGCAGCGGTTTCCGCCTGCGGATTCACCCACGTCGTTTTCAGGCGCTGGCGTTCCTGCTCGATGCGCTCCAGCTTCTCGTTGAAGCGCGCCCAGCGTTCGTCATCCACCAGACCCAGCTCGCGCCCCATTTCGGTCAGACGCAGGTCGGCGTTGTCTTCGCGCAGCATCAGGCGATACTCCGCGCGCGAGGTAAACATGCGGTACGGCTCTTTGGTCCCCAGCGTGCAGAGATCGTCAACCAGAACGCCCAGATAGGCCTGGGAACGGCCTGGCGCCCAGCCCTCTTTCTCCGCTGAGAAACGAGCCGCGTTCAGACCGGCGAGCAGACCCTGGGCTGCTGCCTCTTCGTAGCCGGTGGTGCCGTTGATCTGGCCCGCGAAGAACAGCCCCTGGATAAACTTGCTTTCAAGCGTTGGCTTGAGGTCGCGCGGATCGAAGAAATCGTACTCAATGGCGTAGCCGGGACGAACGATTCTGGCGTTCTCCATGCCCTGCATTGAGCGCACGATTTGCATCTGCACGTCGAACGGCAGGCTGGTGGAGATGCCGTTCGGGTAAATTTCGTTGGAGGTCAGCCCTTCTGGCTCCAGGAAGATCTGGTGCTGGTTACGATCGGCAAAGCGCATCACTTTGTCTTCGATCGACGGACAGTAGCGCGGGCCGATCCCTTCGATCACGCCGGCATACATTGGGCTGCGATCGAGGTTGTTACGGATCACGTCATGGGTTTTTTCGTTGGTATACGTGATGTAGCACGGTACCTGCTGCGGATGTTGGCCCGCATTGCCCATGAACGAGAAGACCGGCATCGGGTTATCGCCATGCTGCTGTGCCAGCACGCTGAAATCAATGGTGCGCGCATCAATACGCGGTGGCGTACCGGTTTTGAGGCGGCTCACGCGCAGCGGCAGTTCACGCAGGCGGCGAGACAGGGGAATCGACGGCGGATCGCCAGCACGACCACCGCTGTAGTTGTCCAGACCGATATGAATCTTACCGTCCAGGAATGTCCCGACGGTCAGTACAACCGATTTTGCACGGAACTTGAGGCCCATCTGGGTCACAGCGCCAACAACGCGATCGTTCTCGACGATAAGATCTTCAACCGCCTGCTGGAAGATCATCAGGTTCGGCTGGTTCTCAAGCGCGGTGCGTACCGCCTGACGGTAAAGCACGCGGTCTGCCTGTGCGCGAGTGGCCCGAACGGCAGGGCCTTTACTGGCGTTTAGTATCCTAAACTGGATGCCTGCACGATCGATCGCTTTCGCCATCAGGCCGCCAAGTGCATCCACTTCTTTTACCAGGTGTCCTTTCCCAATGCCGCCAATCGCCGGATTACAGGACATTTGTCCCAGCGTGTCGATATTGTGTGTCAAAAGCAGGGTCTGTTGACCCATGCGCGCTGCGGCCATTGCTGCCTCAGTGCCTGCGTGACCCCCGCCAATGATGATGACGTCGAAAGGATCCTGATAAAACATGGTGGTCTGCCTCGCGTAAAGCGGTATGAAAATGGATTGAAGCCCGGGCCGTGGATTCTACTCAACTTTAGTCTTTCGAGAAAGCATTGGGATCCTGGGCTATTAAAAAGAAGATCTTTTTATTTAAAGATCTGTTCTATTGTGATCTCTTATTAGGATCGCGGTCTTCTGTGGATAAGCCCGATCTCACAAATAAGATCATGCGGTTAGAAAGGATCGTTTGCTGTGAGTGATCGGTGATCCTGAGCAGTATAAGCTGGGATCAAAAGGGCACTTTATACACAGGCCCACCGCGGCTGAAAAGTTGTTATCTGGATAACTACGGGTTAATACGAGCTTTTAACCAGAGTTATCCACATCTGTTTGCGCGATCTTTAGGCGTTTTTAAGTAAATTTTTCCATTCTGCTAGCCAGATCTCGGCTGGATCTTCCGGAATGTCATGATCGAGGATGTTGATCCTGAGCGTTTCACCCAATTGTTTCGCCCCGCAGGAGGTGACAGCGGCTTCCATTTTCTCAATGGCGCCACAAAAGGTGTCATATTCACGGCTACCGATGCCCACTGCGCCAAAACGAACGTTTGACAGGTCAGGCTGCTGTTCCTGCAGTTCGTCATATAAAGGCTGCAGGTTATCAGGAAGATCGCCCGCTCCGTGCGTGGAGGTGATCAGCAGCCAGACCCCGTCAGTGGAGAGATCTTCCAGCAACGGTCCGTGCAGGGTTTCTGTAGAAAAGCCCGCCTCTTCCAGCTTCTCAGCCAGATGTTCCGCTACGTATTCCGCACCGCCAAGGGTGCTGCCGCTGATAAGGGTAATGTCCGCCATTGATCGCTCGCTCAGATGAAGAGGCGGCCATTGTACGCTGTGAACGAGCTGGGATCTACCTGTGGAAAATGTGGGAATGGTTTTGCCCGATCACGGGCGGATGGTCCGCATGATCGGGTTTTGCAGGGAGATCAGCGTCTCAGTGGACTGAATTTCATCGATTGTTTGGATCTTGTTGATAAGTACCTGCTGGAGCGCATCGATAGAACGGCACATGACCTTAATAAAGATGCTGTAGTGTCCGGTGGTGTAATAGGCCTCGGTAACCTCATCCAGCGCGTTCAGTTTCCCCAGCGCGGAAGGATAGTCTTTCGCGCTTTTAAGAATAATGCCAATGAAGCAGCAGACGTCATAGCCAAGCTGTTTAGGGCTGACGTCAATATGCGCCCCGGTGATGATCCCGGCCTGCTTCATCTTCTCTACGCGAACGTGGATTGTCCCAGGGCTTACGCCAAACTGTTTCGCCAGTTCGGCGTAGGCGGTGCGCGCATTGGCCATTAAGGCCTCGAGGATGCCGCGGTCCAGATTGTCGATCTGATAATTTTCCATAGCTTTTTCTTATGAAGATTAGTGAATCTTTCTATTCTAGCGCTTAATTTTGACGAATCAAAAGTGAAGGTGGCTTTTTGTTGTTTGATTATTGAATTGAGTGCCATTTCTGTTGCTTAATCACTATCAACAGGACGCAGGAGTATAAAAATGAAAACCGCTTATATCGCAAAACAACGCCAGATCAGTTTCGTAAAATCCCATTTTTCCCGCCAGCTGGAAGACAAGCTTGGGCTGATTGAAGTTCAGGCGCCCATCCTCAGCCGCGTGGGCGACGGGACCCAGGATAACTTATCTGGATGCGAAAAAGCGGTGCAGGTGAAAGTGAAAACACTGCCAGATGCCCGGTTCGAAGTGGTTCATTCGTTGGCGAAGTGGAAGCGTCAAACCCTGGGACAACACGACTTCAGCGCGGGCGAAGGGCTCTACACGCACATGAAAGCCCTTCGCCCGGATGAAGACCGCCTGACGGCCATTCACTCTGTCTACGTTGACCAGTGGGACTGGGAGCGCGTGATGGGTGACGGTGAACGCCACGTTGGTACGCTTAAATCCACCGTTGAGGCGATTTACGCCGGGATCAAAGCGACCGAAGCGGCAGTAAGTAAAGAGTTTGGTCTGGCACCGTTCCTGCCGGACGCGATCCACTTTGTCCACAGTCAGGAGCTGTTGCGCCGCTTCCCGGATCTGGATGCTAAAGGCCGCGAGCGGGCGATCGCCAAAGAGCTGGGCGCCGTGTTCCTGATGGGGATCGGCGGCAAGCTGTCTGACGGTAAGCGTCATGACGTTCGTGCGCCGGATTATGATGACTGGAGCACCGCGAGTGAAAGTGAATTTGCCGGTCTGAACGGCGATATCCTGGTCTGGAACCCGATTCTGGAAGATGCGTTCGAGCTCTCTTCTATGGGGATCCGCGTGGATGCTGATGCGCTCAAGCGCCAGCTGGCGCTAACCGGCGATGAAGATCGTCTCCAGCTGGAGTGGCACCAGGCGCTGCTGCGCGGTGAAATGCCGCAGACCATCGGCGGCGGTATTGGCCAGTCTCGTCTGACCATGCTTCTTCTGCAGCTTCCGCATATTGGCCAGGTGCAGTGTGGCGTCTGGCCGCAGCAGGTGCGGGAGAGCGTCGGTTCTCTGCTGTAATTAGCGCCGCCAGCGTCTGAGCAGGCGGCTACGCAGCCCGGTATCAAAGCGCCAGATATGATCGAAGATGCGCATGATGCCGGGTTTTCCATGTGCCGACATCGCCACGGCATGGAATCGGTGCTGGTGCACCCGCTGTAACTCCTTCACTTTATTCACCACGTCATCCGGCAGCCGCTGGGCAATAAAATCGGAAATCACCACCGCGTCGGCGTCGTACCAGTCGCCACCCTGCATACGTTCAACGATGCTGCGAAAACAGCTGGCCAGATCGGTACCGCCGCGAAAACGCTGGCTTAAGAAGCGGATCGCCTGCTCGATACCCTGCTGGTTCGTCAGCTCATAGCCCACCACTTCGCTGGAAAAGAGCATAATAAAGCAGCGGCGCCGGTCGGCGAGCGCGACGCGCATCAGGGCCAGGCAAAACGCTTTTGCACACTGCTCGTTAAAACCGCCCATCGATCCGGAGGTGTCCACACAGACAATAAAGGGTCCGCGCGGCTGTTCATCAAAGTCCTGATGGATGACCGGACGCAGGCTTAACTTCTCGTGCCAGGCCTCGCCGTGCAGCCGATAGGTGAGGAGCTGCTTTTCCACCAGCCGACGGTAAAACTCATACTCGAGTTCGGTCATCCCCAGCGTGCTGAGCTCGGTTGGCAACAGGCGTAAGATGTCATCGCTCTGCTGGAGGCCATCCACCTGCTCCGGCACGGTGGCCGGCTCGCGCACCAGGGTACGGAAGGTTTCCATCGGCGCATCTTTCTTTGGGACGGATTTTGCCTCCCGCGAGCGGCCCAGCTGTTCCGCAAGCTTCATCAGCTCCGGCTGCTGCGCCAGAAAGTCGCCGTACTTTACGATCAGCTGGTAGTCGCCGCGCCTCAGTTGCCCGGCGCTCATGTCCCAGAGGCGTCCGGCGGCATTTTCGTTTTCTACCAGCACCTCCTCCAGCTGGCCGCTCAGCGTCATCCGTTCCTGAACTTCACTGAGCAGCTGCTCGCGCTCCTCATCCAGCAGCTGCTGGTTGAGGGTGGTGGCCTGAACGACCAGGCTCAGCCGCCAGCGCTGTAAAAAAAGCGTATGCAGCGCCGGAGTGAAGGTGGCGTTATCCGTGACCAGCGCGCGGGCTTGGCTCGCAAACGGAGAGTGAACCTTATCGAGCAGCGTCAGGGTTTGCGGGAGCTGCACGATAAACTGCGTCGTTGACAGCCGCTGGCACTGCTGATAGCCGGCGACCTCTTCCGTCAGCTCCGGCGGGACTTCCGTCTCCTTAAAGCGCTGCCGCAGGTTATCGCGCCAGCGTGGGAGATCGTCGGTCATCGCCTTTTTAAGCTTTGGGAATTTCTCAAAAAAGGCCGCCAGCTGGGGGGATGCCAGGAGGGTAATAACGACCTCCTCGATTAGCCCTTCCTCGCTGACCGCCAGCATGACGTTGAGCGTGTCCAGCGTTAGCATTGACGCGCCTGTTTGATCTGCGCGCTCACGTCCTGCAGGCTGGCTTCGATACGACCCAGCCAGTCGCTATGAATAAAGAGGCATTTTTGCTGATCGCTAAAGCGCGTGTGCTGCTGGTGCCATTCGGTATCCAGCGCTTCAAGCTGTTGCTTAATCTCTTCCGGAACGCCGTCGGAGGCGGTTCCCGGCAGCGCAAGACGCGAGCCCTGCAGGCTGACATCCCTGATAACCAGATGCTGGCTGCTATCCACTTCCATAGCGAGCAGTTGTGCAAAACCGATACCGTTGAGCTTGCCGCGGATCTCGCCGCCCTTGTCCAGCCACTGCGCCAGCGCTTCGCGCTCAAGCGTAATGTGGACCACCTGCATGTCGTGAAGCTTGAGCGGCTGCTGGAGCAGCAGCGTTAGGGTCGTGCCGGTCAGGTCTGCAGGGAGTTCATAGTGCGGCTTACGCGCAAACATCCCGCCGAGGCGGCTCACTTTCAGCGCCGTTTTATCACTTTGCTGCTGCTGGAGCTGGATGCGTCGCTGGGCAATCGCCCCCAGCTGGTTGAGCATCGACTGCTGGCCCCAGGCGTGCACGGTCATCAATACTTCAAGCTGTTGCTGCATCAGGTTCATGCCTTCCGCATCGTGCCACAGGCAGTCTTTCAGCAGGATCAGATCGATTGGGGCGACGGCATCACGCCCGCTGAACAGCGCGCTCGCCTGCAGCAGGCGGATCGCCTTTTTCCAGCGACGATCGGACACATACGGCGCAGAGGGCAGTAAATCCAGCTGCTGGCGCAGCATGAAGATCAGTTCAAAAACGGCATCCGGCAGCGTAATTTTGCCGATGTCATGCTGCCACTGGTGATACTCCTCGTCCGTCACCTGAAGAGAAGGCGATACCGGGTTTTCATTTTCGTCCTGCTGGCTCACCAGCATGGAGCGGAAGTTAGACTTGTCCTGGACTTTATCCAGCCACAGGCGGATCAGCATGCGGTCATACAGCGCTTCGAGGCTGCTGTCGGCTTCCGGAAGTTCGTTTGAGGCGGCCACCAGCAGGCGCATCGGGATTTTCTCCTCGCTGGCGCCGTTGCGGAACCGACGTTCGTTAATCGCCGTCAGCAGGGTGTTCAGAATAGCCGGGCCGGCTTTCCAGATCTCATCAAGAAAGACAATTTCAGCTTCGGGAAGATATCCCGCGGTCAAACGCTCATAGCGCCCCTCATCCTTGAGCGCCTGAATGGAGAGCGGGCCGAAGACTTCCTCAGGGGTAGAGAAGCGGGTCATCAGGTACTCGAAGGCGCGCGCGTTCTGAAAGGCAAACTTCAGCTTGCGGGCAATCAGGCTTTTAGCGATGCCCGGCGGGCCCAGCAGGAACACGCTTTCACCGCTTAACGCTGCCAGCAAACAGAGGCGAATGGCGTGGCTACGCTCGTAAAGGCCTTTCTCCAGCGCGCTGCTGAGGCGGGAAATTCTTTCTGCTAATAAATGTGAGTGAGCCATAATAGTTTTGCATCCTTTCGCCGTCGTGGCGGCCAATTGAAGCGAGTATAGACGTTTCAGTCAGGGCTGGTAATAGACTGAAGTGCGGCGCTATTTTCTTTGCGCTACATTAACTCGGCTGCATTTAGGAGTACGATTTTGCATTGAATCGTGCATACTGTGCGCTTTTTGTGGGCCAAGGGACTAAGCACACATTTGTTATTTAAACGAAAAGACTAGTCTATGAGCACTGATAAAAAGCAATCATTACCCGCAATAACGCTTGCGGCGATCGGGGTTGTCTACGGTGATATCGGCACCAGCCCGCTCTATACGCTTCGTGAATGTCTGTCCGGTCAGTTTGGTTTTGGGGTTGAACGTGACGCCGTCTTCGGCTTCCTGTCT
>CAMKZP010000126.1 GCA_946477805.1 uncultured Enterobacter sp. | reverse complement strand
GTCGGCAGCGTCAGATGTGTATAAGAGACAGGTTCAGGCTCGCGCTAACTACGACGGCGTTTTTAGCCTCAGGCAGAACGAAGTGGTGATCGGGAGTGATAAACCGGTCAAAGCCGGAGAGATGTATCGCGTGCCCGCCGCGCTGGCCGAGAGCAACGCATTCAGCCTGACGTTTACCCCCGCAAGCGGTGAGCCCGTTCATCAGACGTTTACCGTTGATAAGGTGCGCGGCCTGGATGCATCAGTGCTTTACGCCTCACCGACCGGCAGCGCGGACGGGCGGGGAACGAAAAACGCTCCTCTGGATTTAGCCACCGCGATCGGCCTGATTGCGCCGGGTGGGAAGATTATCCTCAGCGCGGGGGACTATCCCCGGAGTGAAATTCCTCTGACGGCCAGCGGCAGCGCGGATAAAATCACCTCGTTAGAAGCCGACGGTAAAGCCGTGATCCACGGGCTGCTGGTGGATGCAAACTACTGGCATATCAAAGGCGTTGAGGTAACAGGCAAAAGCTTGCGGATCCAGGGCAGCCACAACCTGATTGAAAACGTCACGGCATACCGCAACGACGATACCGGTATTCAGATTTCATCCCCGGAAAAGATTGGCCGACCGCTGTGGGCAAGCCACAACCGGGTGATCGACTCTGAATCGTATGCCAACGAGGACCCGGGGAAAATCAACGCCGATGGCTTTGCCGTTAAAATGCGCGTGGGGGAGGGTAATCGTCTTGAGAACTGTTATTCCCACGACAACATCGACGATGGCTTTGACCTGTTCAACAAGATTGAGGACGGCGCCAACGGTGTTGTGACGATAGAGAATTCCGTTGCCCACAATAACACCAGTAACGGTTTCAAGCTCGGCGGTGAGGGGCAGCCGGTGGCGCACGTCGTTCGTAACAGCAAAGCCACAGGCAACCATCTGGACGGTTTTACCGATAACTTCAACCCGGGCGCGCTGGTGGTGGCGAACAACGTTGCAGTCGACAACCTGCGCTTTAACTTTATCTTCCGGCCAAGCCCGTATGGTGATGCCTCAACGCAGGGCGTGTTTACCGGTAATAAATCGGTGCGTACGCAGCCGGGCATGTATGACGATGCGGTGGTGGGGAATATCGATAAGTCGAACTATTTTATCGTGAATGGGAAGAGCGTGAATGAGAGCGGAGAGGTGCTGCCAGATGGCGCTTCGCTTATCACACAGCGGTAAGCGCGGCGCCACTCGGCATTCAGCGAATTAGTGGTTGAACGTACCGAAAGAGACGTTCATGTTGCTGAAGAGAGCGATGATTTTGTTGACCAGTTTCATGATGGCATCCTGATTTATTGAGGTTTGTTTTGTGACACACTTCACAAAAAACAAGTCTACGCCTCATTTTTTAACCGATCAACATTTTTGTGATGTAAATCACAAAATATTAAAACAGCTTTTCAGTTTCACTTTTCCTGAAACGAAGCCATAAAAAAAGCCAGTCTGAAACCAGACTGGCTTTTGAGCTTTTCAAGCCGGTGTTACATCGCTTTTTTGGTCAACTCGATAACGCGCAGTTTCGCGATCGCTTTGGCCAGCTCCGCAGACGCCTGAGCGTAATCCACGTCACCATGAGAGCTGCTAATGTGCTCTTCAGCCTTACGCTTCGATTCCAGGGCTCGCGCTTCGTCGAGATCCTGTCCACGGATAGCGGTATCGGCCAGAACGGTCACACTGCCAGGCTGCACTTCAAGAATGCCGCCAGACAGATAGATAAACTCTTCATGACCGAACTGTTTAACGATGCGGATCATACCAGGCTTAATGGCGGTGAGCAGCGGTGCGTGACCCGGGAAAATACCCAGTTCACCTTCACTACCCGTTACCTGGATTTTCTCGACCAGACCAGAGAACATTTGTTGCTCTGCGCTGACGACGTCCAGGTGGTAAGTCATTGCCATATCACCCTCCGATTAAGGCGTTAAAGTTTTTTGGCTTTTTCCACGGCTTCGTCGATGGAACCAACCATGTAGAACGCCTGCTCCGGCAGGTGATCGTATTCGCCTTCCATGATGCCTTTAAAGCCACGGATGGTGTCTTTCAGGGAAACGTATTTACCCGGAGAACCGGTGAATACTTCCGCAACGAAGAACGGCTGGGACAGGAAGCGCTGGATCTTACGCGCGCGAGCTACCACCAGTTTGTCTTCTTCAGACAGCTCATCCATACCCAGGATGGCGATGATGTCTTTCAGTTCCTGATAACGCTGCAGCAGGGACTGTACGCCACGCGCGGTGTCGTAGTGTTCCTGACCCACAACCAGTGGATCCAGCTGACGGCTGGTGGAGTCCAGCGGGTCAACGGCCGGGTAGATACCCAGAGACGCGATCTGACGGCTCAGTACCACGGTTGCATCTAAGTGCGCAAAGGTGGTGGCTGGTGATGGGTCAGTCAAGTCATCCGCAGGTACGTACACCGCCTGAACGGAGGTGATAGAACCGGTTTTGGTAGAGGTGATACGTTCCTGAAGAACACCCATCTCTTCCGCCAGCGTAGGCTGATAACCTACCGCAGAAGGCATACGACCCAGCAGCGCAGATACTTCGGTACCGGCCAGGGTGTAACGGTAGATGTTATCAACGAACAGCAGAACATCACGACCTTCGTCACGGAACTTCTCAGCCATAGTCAGGCCGGTCAGCGCAACGCGCAGACGGTTTCCTGGTGGCTCGTTCATCTGGCCGTAAACCAGGGAAACTTTATCCAGAACGTTGGAGTCGGTCATTTCGTGGTAGAAGTCGTTACCCTCACGAGTACGTTCACCTACGCCCGCAAACACGGAGTAACCGGAGTGTTCGATCGCGATGTTACGGATCAGCTCCATCATGTTTACGGTTTTACCTACACCCGCACCACCGAACAGACCAACTTTACCGCCCTTCGCAAACGGACACATCAGGTCGATAACTTTGATGCCGGTTTCCAGCAGTTCCTGAGAGCTAGACAGCTCTTCGTAGGAAGGTGCTGCGCGGTGGATAGCCCAACGCTCTTCTTCACCGATGTCGCCTTTCATGTCGATTGGTTGACCCAATACGTTCATGATACGACCCAGCGTTGCTTTACCTACCGGGACTTCGATCGGGTGCTCAAGGTCTTTGACTTCCAGACCACGACGCAGACCGTCGGAAGAACCCATTGCGATGGTACGCACGATACCACCACCGAGCTGCTGCTGAACTTCCAGCACCAGGCTCTCGTTACCATTCTGTACCTCAAGAGCATCGTACACGCGCGGTACGGCATCCTGAGGGAACTCGACGTCAACCACGGCGCCGATTACCTGGACAATTTTTCCAGTAGCCATCTTGAATCCTCTACGAATTAACCTGGTTATACCGCGGATGCACCACCGACGATCTCGGTGAGTTCCTGAGTAATGCTGGCCTGACGAGCTTTGTTGTATACCAACTGCAGCTCTTTAATCAGGCTGCCGCCATTGTCGGTCGCGGCTTTCATCGCCACCATACGTGCGGCCTGCTCGCTGGCCAGGTTTTCAACTACGCCCTGATAAACCTGTGATTCAACGTAACGACGCAGCAGGGTATCCAGCAGCGGTTTCGGATCGGGTTCATACAGGTAATCCCAGGCTTTTTGCTTCAACTCGTCATCTTCTGAAGCCGGTAACGGCAACATCTGAGTGATGGTTGGAACCTGAGACATCGTGTTAATAAATTTGTTGCTGACAACATACAGTCTGTCCAGACGGCCTTCATCGTAGGCCTGCAACATCACTTTAACCGGGCCGATCAGTTCGGACAGGGATGGGTTATCACCCATACCGGTCACCTGGGCAACAATGTTCCCGCCCACGGAGTTAAAGAAAGAAACGCCCTTAGAGCCGATCATTGCGATATCGCACTGAACGCCTTTCTCGGACCATGCTTTCATATCCGCCAGCAGTTTTTTGAACAAGTTAATGTTCAAGCCGCCACACAGACCACGGTCGGTCGACACCACCAGGTAGCCCACGCGCTTAACGTCGCGTTCTTCCAGGTAAGGGTGCTTATATTCCAGATTACCGTTCGCAAGGTGACCAATCACTTTGCGCATGGTATCTGCATAAGGACGGCTGGACGCCATGCGATCCTGCGATTTACGCATTTTGGAAGCGGCGACCATCTCCATCGCTTTAGTGATCTTTTGCGTGTTCTGGACGCTTGCGATCTTACTACGTATCTCTTTTGCGCCGGCCATGAGCTTCTCCTCAATGCCAGGCGGCTTGTCGTGAGACAAGCCGCCGGACGATTACCAGGACTGGGTTGCTTTGAAGGAATCGAGGATAGCTTTCAGCTTGCCTTCGATTTCGTCGTTATAGCCACCGGTCTGGTTGATCTCTTGCATCAGCGGAGCGTGATCACGGTCGACGTAAGCCAGCAGAGCGGCTTCGAAGCTACCGATTTTCGCCAGTTCCACATCTTCGAGGTAACCGCGTTCAGCCGCAAACAGCACCAGGCCCTGCTGAGCAACAGACATTGGAGCGTACTGTTTCTGCTTCAGCAGTTCGGTCACTTTCTGACCGTGGTTCAGCTGTTTACGAGTTGCTTCGTCCAGATCGGATGCGAACTGAGAGAACGCAGCCAGTTCACGATACTGTGCCAGCGCGGTACGGATACCACCGGACAGTTTCTTGATGATCTTGGTCTGAGCAGCACCGCCCACACGGGATACGGAGATACCTGGGTTAACCGCCGGACGAATACCGGAGTTAAACAGGTTAGTTTCCAGGAAGATCTGACCATCGGTAATGGAGATTACGTTGGTCGGAACGAACGCAGAAACGTCACCCGCCTGGGTTTCGATGATCGGCAGAGCGGTCAGAGAACCGGTTTTACCCTTCACTTCACCTTTAGTGAAGTTTTCGACGTATTCCGCGTTAACGCGGGAAGCACGCTCCAGCAGACGAGAGTGGAGGTAAAATACGTCGCCCGGGAATGCTTCACGTCCTGGTGGACGACGGAGCAGCAGGGAAACCTGACGATAAGCAACAGCCTGTTTAGACAGGTCATCGTATACGATCAGCGCATCTTCACCGCGGTCACGGAAGTATTCGCCCATTGCGCAACCGGCGTATGGCGCCAGGTATTGCAGTGCAGCAGATTCAGACGCGGTCGCCACAACAACGATGGTGTTAGCCAGTGCGCCGTGCTCTTCCAGTTTACGAACCACGTTAGAAATGGTGGACGCTTTCTGGCCGATAGCCACGTACACGCATTTGATGCCGGAGTCGCGCTGGTTGATGATGGCATCGATTGCCATCGCGGTTTTACCGGTCTGACGGTCACCGATGATCAGTTCACGCTGGCCACGACCGATTGGGATCATGGCATCAACGGACTTATAGCCCGTCTGTACTGGCTGATCAACGGACTGACGGTCGATAACGCCCGGCGCGATAACTTCGATTGGAGAGAAGCCATCGTGCTCAACCGGACCTTTACCGTCGATTGGCGCACCCAGGGTGTTAACCACGCGGCCCAGCAGGCCACGGCCAACCGGCACTTCCAGAATACGGCCAGTACACTTAACCTTCATGCCTTCGGCAAGGTCAGCATATGGGCCCATCACAACGGCACCTACGGAGTCGCGCTCCAGGTTCAGTGCGATAGCGTAACGGTTACCCGGCAGGGAAATCATCTCACCCTGCATACAATCGGCCAGGCCGTGGATGCGGATAACACCGTCACTTACAGAAACAATAGTACCTTCGTTGTGAGCTTCACTCACAACATTGAACTGAGCAATGCGCTGCTTGATCAGTTCGCTGATTTCGGTGGAATTCAGTTGCATGCTCCAGTCCCCTTAAGACTGCAAGACGTCTGCAAGGCGTTCAAGACGGCCGCGTACGCTGCCATCAATGACCATATCACCCGAGCGGATGATTACGCCTGCCATTACAGACTTATCGATTTTGCAATTCAGCTTAACTTTGCGTGACAGACGTTTTTCCATCGCAGCGGTGATTTTCGCAAGCTGTTCGGTACTCAGTTCAGTCGCAGAAGTCACTTCGACTTCAGCAGTAGCTTCACTCAGCGCACGTAAGTGCTCAAACTGCTCGAGAACATCCGGGAGCACACGAAGACGACCATTTTCTGCCATCACCTTAATCAGGTTCTGGCCGTTGGCATCCAGTTGCTCTCCGCACACGGCGATAAACGACGCGGCGAGGGTATCAGGTGCTAATGCACCAGACAGCAGCTCGGCCATTTGTTCGTTTTTCGTCACCTCAGCGGCAAACGCCAGCATATCCTGCCAGCGATCGACATTTTGGTGTTCGACAGCAAAGTCAAAAGCTGCTTTGGCGTAGGGGCGAGCTACCGTAACAAATTCAGACATCAGCCCCTCCCTCCTTACAGTTCAGCGACAAGTTTGTCCACGATGTCGCTGTTAGCAGCTTCATCCACGGAACGTTCGATGATCTTCTCGGCGCCAGCAACAGCCAGAATCGCAACCTGCTTACGCAGTTCTTCACGAGCACGTTTACGCTCAGCATCAATTTCAGCCTGAGCTTGTGTCACGATCTTAGTACGTTCCTGTTCTGCTTCAGCTTTGGCTTCGTCCAGGATCTGAGAACGGCGTTTGTTAGCCTGTTCAATGATTACCTGAGCTTCCGCTTTCGCTTTTTTCAGCTGGTCTGTCGCGTTGGCCTGTGCAAGGTCCAAATCTTTCTTAGCGCGTTCTGCAGAAGCCAGACCGTCAGCAATTTCTTTCTGACGTTTTTCGATGGCTGCCATTAAAGGCGGCCATACATACTTCATGCAGAACCAGACAAAGAGAATAAACGCGATGGCCTGGCCGAGGATTGTTGCGTTCATGTTCACAGCACAATACCTCTTTAATTTCTGTGGCTTGGGGTTTTAAAACTACTACTACGCGACAGCAAACATCACGTACAGACCCAGACCTACAGCGATCATTGGGATTGCATCCACCAGACCCATAACGATAAAGAACTGAGTACGCAGCAGAGGAATCAGATCCGGTTGACGCGCTGCGCCTTCCAGGAATTTGCCCCCGAGGATGCCGATACCGATCGCAGCACCGATAGCCGCCAGACCCATCATCACAGCGGCAGCCATGTACAGCAGATCCATATTCAGGTTTTCCATGACAGTCTCCAGTTTGTTTCAATTAAAACGTAGTAGTGTTGGTAAAAAATCAGTGCTCTTCAGACGCCATCGACAGATAGACGATCGTCAGAACCATGAAGATAAAGGCTTGCAGCGTAATGATCAGGATGTGGAAAATGGCCCATGGCACATTAAGGATCCACTGTGACCACCACGGCAGAAGACCCGCGATCAGAATGAAAATCAGCTCACCCGCATACATGTTGCCGAACAGTCGCAGACCCAGTGAAACAGGTTTGGACAGCAGGCTAACGCCTTCCAGGATCAGGTTGACCGGAATAAACGCCCAGTGGTTGAACGGCTGCAAGGTAAGCTCTTTCACAAAGCCGCTTACGCCTTTCATTTTGATGCTGTAGAAAAGAATCAGGATAAAGACGCCCAGCGCCATCGACAGGGTGATATTCACGTCAGCGGATGGAACTACGCGCAGTGCCGGCAGGCCGAAGACATGTTCGCCAATCCACGGCAGGAAATCGATAGGCAGAAGGTCCATCAGGTTCATCAGGAAGACCCAAACGAACACGGTCAGCGCCAGCGGAGCAATCAGCTTGCTCTTGCCATGGTACATGTCTTTCACGCTGCCATGGACGAAGCCGATAATCATTTCGACGAACGTCTGGAATTTCCCTGGAACACCGCTGGTCGCCCTTTTAGCAACACCGCGGAACATGGCCAGGAACAGAAGACCCAAAACCACCGAGAAGAACATGGAGTCGATGTTGATCGTCCAGAAGGTGGCCGGGGGGTTATGTGGATCCACCAGCGAGAATGTACGCAGGTCCAGCTGAAGGTTATTCAGATGGTGACCTATGTAATCCTGCGGCGTCATATTTTCTGAAGCCATGATGCCTTTTACCCTTTGTTATTGATTACAGCTGGAGCCAGAACTTGTACCACCAGCACCAAAACCCACGTAGCTATCAGCGGCATGAATACCACTTTGAAAACCGCCAGCGCCATCACCAGTAGAGCAAAGGTCAGCAACACCTTACACACTTCGCCGAGAGCGAAGGACCAGGCCACGCGGCCTTTGGCGGGTGTATGCGCCTGATGACGCCAGGCAAAAATCATAAACAACATGTTTGGCAGAACAACCGCCACTCCTCCACACACTGCGGAGATGCCCCAGAAGGGGTCTTTGAGGCTAAACAGCAGTCCACTTGCTATCACGGCCAGAAACTGAATGAACAGAAGCTTACGAGCAACGTTTCTACTCAAGAGCGACACAGACATCACGTTTTTACTCCTGCTCCCTTCGAGGTATGCCGCGAGTCGTATAAAACGTCCTTTAAGGCTCAGAGTCAAGCATCAAAAAGCGGTCAAATTATACGGTGCGTACCCGTGATTTCAAACATTAAGTAGCGAAAAGGTGAATAAATGTTTAAATATTTTTCCCCACCGCTATTTTTTAACTTTTGTCATTCACGCCAGCCTTCAGGCAAAACTGCAAACAGCGCGAAAACGTTGGCGACAAAGCGTGCACGAGATCACAAAATACACATTTACGATAAGGGTGTATTTATCAAAGACGTAAATCACTTTATTTCATCCTTCTGAAATTAAAGACAAAATATCGCAACTATTTTCAAAACAACCCTCTATACAATCTGTCTCTTATACACATCTGACGC
>CAMKZP010000125.1 GCA_946477805.1 uncultured Enterobacter sp. | reverse complement strand
TGTTTTGGGAAGGTATTTCAGTGGCGTCGTTCAACTCCAGAATGGACGGTATTTACCTTTCTGGAAGAGTCTAAATAAACCTAAAGAAACGTCAGTAAGTGTCAGCGCTGGCGGTTAATAAAAGACAATATAAATGAAGTCGATGGCCACCAGCAGGGCCGATAGAAAAATATAAAGAATCACATGCTCGCGAATATTATTGATGAGAAAATCGACGATCCTGCGCATCATTCACCCTGTTAAAGACAGGCTCCGGACATCCGGAGCCTGTGCTGCATTATCCGTTAAAACGCGATAGTGAGAAGGGCGTCAGATCAAACTGCGGCGCGATGCCCTGTGCAAACTGCGCGGCGATTTCACCCAGCACGGAGGCAAACTTAAAGCCGTGACCGCTCAGCCCGGTAATCAGCAGGGTGTTATCGTGCCCTGGCAGGGTATCGATAATAAAGTCTTCATCCGCGGTGTTGTCGTAGGTGCAGGCGGCACCGTAGAGCAGCCCGCCCACGCCGGGCAGAATATTGCGCAAGAACGAGAAGGCTTCCGAACCATCCTGAGCGCAGTCGCCAAACGGCTTGCGATCCTCAGGTGAGGAGATGATTTGCCCGCCGTTATGTTTACCGATTTTCAGGGCGTCCTTTTCCGACGGGAATCCGTAGAACTGATCGCCGTTGGGCAGCTCGCCGGTAAAGGCCGGGAAGTTATTCTGGCTGCTGTAGCGCCCGTCAGACTGGAACCAGGAGAAGACTTTTCGCACCGGCTGCACGGGCAGGTCCGGAAGCAGTTTTGTCACCCAGGTGCCTGCGCTTATCAGCAGGCGGGAGGCAGTATAGTCCCCGTCCGCGGTGGTGACGGTCACCCCGTCAGCATGATGGGTGATGCCGCTTACGGGGCAATTGAACAGCTGGGCGCAGCCTGCCTTTTCTGCCAGTTCGACCCAGGTCTTAATGGCCGTTTCACAATGCAGAACCCCCGAGTTGGCTTCAAACAGCCCGATATAATCCTCCGGGACCGTAATTTCAGGCCAGCGCTGCATGATGCCGCTGGCGTCCAGACGCTCAACGTTAAGGTTGAACTGTTTCGCGCTCTGTTCCACGGTCGCAAGGAAGGCCGAGCTGGCCGGGCCCAGGTTGATAATCCCCGTGCGGTCAAAAATGCGCTCTTCGGTGAGCGTGGCCAGCTCGTCCCACAGCGTCTGAGCGCGCAGCACCAGCGGAACGTAGCGCTCGCCCTCACCGTAGGCATGGCGGATCAGCCGGGTATCACCGTGGTGGCTGCCTTCCGCATGCGGGGGGAGGTGGGCATCAATCATCAGGACGTTCAGACCCGCTTGTGTCGCATAATAGCCGGCGGCAGAACCAACGGAGCCGCTACCAATAATGATTAAGTCGTATTTCATGAGCATCTCGCTGAGTAACACTTTGCTAGCAGGGTAATTAACATCGGGGGGTTATACAAGGGAGAAATAAATAAGGCACCCGAGGGGTGCCTGTTGAGTGACAAATGGGCATCAAATCAATGCCGTTTATACTCATTTTCCTGATAGTCGCCGGATTCTATTTTGGCAATGCCTGCTTCTAAAATAGAAATAAACTGGCGAGCGACGTCTGTTGTAAGCCACAGCGTCTGTCCAACTTCCGCTTCTTCACGGTTGAGTTGATTCGGGGTCTGGTAGTGCAAACGCAGCATCAGCGCATCGTAGCTGTCTACGGTGCTGATATCCCAGCCGACGAGCGGGTGGGTCTGGATGACATCACTATTCTTTTCCATTATAACCCCCTTAATGCGTGTTAGAAGACAACGGCTTTGAGGTTCAATGCATGCTTTTTCTGAAAACATCTTCAGTATACAAGTAATAAGGGGTCCAGAGAGGAAAATAAACAGCTGGCAACACATTTTTCTGTCTTTTAGGATTATTAGAACAATAAAACACCATCTTGTTCACGATTTTCTAAGAAGATACTGAATTAATTTGAACTTTGAGGCGGGAACATAACAAAAAAAGCCGGGGCGACCCGGCAAAAAAACACAATGAGGGAGCAAGTTTTAATCGGTGATGAACCAGTCGTCGGCGCTTTCCCACGTTTCCTGCAGGATGTCGGTGATACGATCTTTGTCTTCTTTTGCCCCGCCAATGACGGAGACGTTGTTGGCAGATGCGTAACGTACGGTGACGGCGCTGTTGTTATCTGGAAAAGTGTCGTGAATACGGCGGGATAACTCACCTGCCAGCGCATCGAGCGCGCCGGCTGGCAATACGGTAGTTTTGGCGACGGTAACTTCAATACGCATAAATGCCCCCCTGTGTAATGTACTGTGTATTTATACAGGTACATTATTGTTTTGACAACCAGGGGGAACGCTTTTTTAGCGTTTTACCGTCCAGCGCACGGTTTCACCCGCCAGGAACGGGATCAGGGTGTCGTCGGTCAGCGGTATAGACTCTTCAACCTGGCTCTCTTTACGCTCCAGCTCAATGAAGCCTTCGTTTACCGGCAGCCCATAGAAGCGCGGGCCGTTAAGGGAACAGAAGGCCTCGAAATGCTCAAGCGCATTCATCTCTTCGAACACGGTTGCGTAGCTGGCAAGGGCGGTCGGCGCGTTAAAACAGCCGGCGCAGCCGCAGCTGGCTTCCTTACGGTGGCGCGCGTGAGGGGCTGAGTCGGTGCCCAGGAACGCACGAGTGAAGCCGCTGGCAACCAGCTCGCGCAGGGCCTGCTGGTGGATATTGCGCTTGAGGATCGGCAGGCAGTACAGGTGAGGGCGCACGCCGCCGACCAGCATATGGTTGCGGTTGAACATCAGGTGCTGGGGGGTGATAGTGGCGGCGATGAGCTCATTCCCGTCGCGGACGTATTCAGCGGCGTCTTTGGTGGTGATGTGTTCAAACACCACTTTTAGCGCAGGGAGGCGCTGGCGCAGCGGTTCCATGACCGTGTCGATAAAGCGCGCTTCGCGGTCAAAAATATCAATCTCGGCGTGGGTGACCTCCCCGTGCACCAGCAGCGGCATGCCCAGTTTCTGCATCCTTTCCAGAACCGGCATGATGGCGTCAATGCTGGTCACGCCGTGGCTGGAGTTGGTCGTGGCGTTGGCCGGGTAGAGTTTTGCTGCGGTAAAGACGCCTTCGTTAAACCCGCGCTCCACCTCGTTCGGGTCGAGCGAGTCGGTCAGGTAGCAGGTCATCAGCGGGGTGAAATCGTGCCCGGCAGGTACGGCGTCGAGGATACGCTGGCGGTACGCGATGGCGGCATCGACGGTGGTGACTGGCGGAACCAGGTTAGGCATAACAATCGCGCGGCCGTAAATTTCGCTGGTATAAGGCACGACGGTTTTCAGCATATCACCGTCACGCAGATGGATATGCCAGTCGTCGGGGCGGCGGATTTTAAGAACCTGGGATTGTGCAGTCATGGAAGCTCCGGCTTGAAAGAGTTCAGTCATAAGATGGCTGTTTTTGCCGGACACAAATCATAAGCGGAAACGTTTTCGTTTGCACACTTTTCTGCAAAAAAAAGGGCGCCTGAGCGCCCTGTGGGTTAATCGGTGAAGGGGATAACGATCTCGCCCGGTTTCACCTCTATTCCCTTAGCGTATTTTTTCGCGAGCGCTTCGCCTTTGCTCTTGTCTTCGCTCAGGACGTAGGCCGGCTGCTGGTTAAAGTAGTTACGCAGAGACTGGTTCAGATACGGCATCAGGGTTTGCAGCACCGGTTTCATCTTTTCCGGGGTGACAACCGCATCGACGATTTCCATTTCCTGCAGGAAAATCGCCCCTTTCTCTTTGTTAAAGACCGGCAGCGCCTTCAGCTTGAGTTTGATATCGGCTTTTTGGTTGCCAAATAACGACGTCATGTCGAGGCTGGCATCGCCCGAAAGGGTCACTTTATTCGGCTCTTCACGGCCAATCTGGCTGGCGAGATTGCGCAGGATGATATGCGCATCGGCAAGGCCGGGCACGCCGATGTCTTTGGAAAAGTTGTTATGTTTTTCCAGCGCCTGATTGATTTCCTGCTCGCTGACGGTGTATTGGGTAAGCTGATTACAGCCAACCAGCAGACCGCTGACGATTAGCGCAGCGGCAATGACGATCTTCTTCATGGTGTTCCTCAACAAAAAATCGGCGCATCTGTCCTGATGCCTTAGTATGTCAGCGCGATATAAGAGAAACCAGCAGAAAAAACTGAGTGTGGAGGCGGGAAAACGTTCCCGCCAGAGGAAAGGCTATGCGCCCGGCTCGAGCATGCCGCGCGTGCTGCGCTTCTGGCTGAACTGCCACCAGAGGGCGATGAGCGTCATAAAACCCACCGCGCCCAGCATCATCCACGGCAGTTCGGGCTGATCCAGCGCTTTTCCGGCATCAAACAGCCAGCCGCCGCCGGCATACCCCAGCGCGCCGCCGAGCGCCAGCCCGAGCCGGCTAAAGCCCATGTAGCTTCCGCGGGCACGCGCATCGGCCAGCGACGCGCTCAGGGTCTCGCGCGCCGGTTCGGCAATAATTGAGCCGATGTAGAAAGTGCAAATCAGCATGAACAGCTGCTGCAGCGAAGTCACCAGGCCGATGGGCATCATGCTCAGCGTCATCAGCAGCAGCCCTGCCATCAGGCGATGTTCCAGGCGGAAACGCCGCTCGCTCCAGCGGGCAATCGGGTAGAGCAGGGTCAGCGAAAGACAGGCCTCAATGGCATACATCCATTTGACGGCGGCGGGCGTGCCCGCAATGTCATTAACCATGATTGGCAGCATCAGCATGACCTGAACCGCCAGCATGTAGTAGCCCGTCAGGGTCAGTACGTAGGTGACAAAACGCTTGTCCTGCAGGACGCGGCTAAGGCCTTCGCGAACCGGCGCTTTGACCGTCGAGAGCTTCCAGGCGGGCAGATACAGGCCGTTAAACAGCGCGCACAGCATAAAGATGACGGCACCCGTCGCGCAGACCAGGCGGAAGTCGTACTGCAGGAGCCAGCTTCCCAGCAGCGCGCCGACAACCGCTCCGGCGCTGTCCTGCATCATCAGAAGCGAGAAGAAACGACCGCGCTGCCGGGGACGAATCAGCTTGACCACCAGCGCGGTGCGCGGCGGGTCAAACAGCGTGCCGCCGATGCCTGAAAGGAAGCAGGAGAACCACAGCAGCCAGGGCTCGTGGGCGATAGCCATGGTGGCAAAGCCCGCCGCGCGCAGCAGCATGCCGATGACGATCATCGGTTTGGCGCCAAAGCGGTCGGCAATGGCACCGCCAAATACCCCCAGCCCCTGCTGGACAAACTGGCGTAAACCGAGCGCGATGCCGACCATCAGCGCCGCCCAGCCCATTTGATCGACAAAGCGAATCGATATAAGCGGAAAAACGACAAAAAAGCCGAGCACAACCAGCATGTTATCGACGAGCAGGAAATATTTACCCAGGCTCCTGGCCTGTGATACGCGGGACATTTTCCCTCCAGGGAAAATTAAACGGTGAGCACGCTAACATTCTGCGGTGTCGCCGCGCTTTTGCCCACCCCTGGCCGTGACAATATTTTTTTATCAAAAGGGTGCTTTGATAGAGAGTTCTCATCGAAAAATGTGAAAAGAGGTCAAAATGGTATGTCACTGTTTTCACAGACGGCACAGGCGCAGGTATAGTAAAGCTAATGGGTAGAGCTGAAGCGACGGGAAGGAGTGGTATCGATGTTTGGCTATCGCAGCAATGTGCCAAAAGTGCGTCTGACAACGGACAGGCTGGTCGTTCGTCTGGTGCACGAACGTGATGCCTGGCGTCTTGCGGATTATTACGCTGAGAATCGCCAGTTTTTAAAACCCTGGGAACCCGTTCGGGACGAGAGCCACTGCTACCCCTCCGGCTGGCAGGCGCGCCTCGGTATGATTGCAGAATTTCACAAGCAGGGCAGCGCCTTCTATTTTGCGCTGCTCGATCCGGAAGAAAAAGAGATCGTCGGCATTGCTAACTTTTCCAACGTGGTGCGCGGCTCGTTTCACGCCTGCTACCTCGGCTACTCCATCGGGCAAAAGTGGCAGGGTCAGGGGCTGATGTTTGAGGCGTTAACGGCGGCGATCCGCTATATGCAGCGCACGCAGCATATCCATCGCATCATGGCGAACTACATGCCCCACAATAATCGCAGCGGGGATCTGCTGGCGCGGTTAGGATTCGAAAAAGAGGGTTATGCCAAAGATTACCTGCTGATTGACGGCGAGTGGCGCGATCACGTTCTCACGGCATTAACCACCCGGGACTGGACGGCAGGTCGTTAAGGAGAAAAGATGAAATATCAGTTAAGCGGTACAGAGGCGCGCGTCATCGGATGTTTGCTGGAAAAACAGGTCACGACGCCGGAGCAGTATCCGCTCTCCGTCAATGCCGTGACCATGGCCTGTAACCAAAAAACCAACCGTGAACCGGTGATGAGCCTGAGCGACGGTGAAGTGCAGGCGTGTCTTGACGAGCTGGTCAAGCGCCACTACCTGCGCACCGTCAGCGGTTTCGGAAACCGCGTTACCAAATACGAGCAGCGCTTCTGTAACTCGGAATTTGGCGATTTGAAGCTGAGCGCGGCGGAGGTCGCGGTTATCACCACGCTGCTGCTGCGCGGGGCGCAAACGCCGGGTGAGCTGCGCACGCGAGCGTCCCGTATGCATGAGTTCCGCGACATGCAGGAGGTGGAGCACACGCTTGACGGGCTGGCCGCGCGTGAGGACGGCCCGTACGTGGTGCGCCTGGCGCGCGAGCCGGGTAAACGTGAAAGCCGCTTTATGCATTTGTTCAGCGGCGACGTCGATACCTCAGCGCTGCCGGTCGCGTCTGACGCCGCCGAGGTGAATGATAGTCTGGCCGCCCGCGTCGAGGCGCTGGAAGATGAGGTCGCCGGGCTGAAACAGCGTCTGGACGCCTTACTGGCACATTTGGGAGACTAACCGTGACAAAATTACGCGTGGGCGTGGTGGGGCTTGGCGGTATCGCGCAGAAAGCCTGGCTGCCCGTATTAGGCGCGGCGTCAGACTGGACGCTGCAGGGGGCGTGTGGTCGCCATCGCGCGAGAAGGCAGAGCGCATCTGCGAAACCTGGCGGATGCCGTATGCCAGCTCGCTGCAGGCTTTAGCCCGGGAGTGCGATGCGGTCTTCGTCCATACCTCGACGGCAACTCACTATCAGGTGGTCAGCGAGCTGCTGAACGCTGGCGTTCACGTCTGCGTGGACAAGCCGTTGGCGGAAAACGTGCTCGACGCCGAGCGTCTTATCGAGCTGGCCGCGCGAAAAAAACTGACGCTGATGGTCGGCTTCAACCGCCGTTTTGCTCCGCTCTATCAGCAGCTAAAAGCCCAGCCGGGGGCGCTGGCGTCGCTGCGGATGGATAAGCACCGTACCGACAGCATTGGGCCGAACGATTTGCGCTTCACGCTGCTGGATGACTATCTGCACGTGGTTGATACCGCGCTGTGGTTGACCAACGGCAGCGCGCAGCTGAAAAGCGGCACGCTGATGACCAACGATCTGGGTGAGATGGTGTATGCCGAACACCATTTCGCCGTGGACCATCTGCAGGTGACCACCAGCATGCACCGTCGGGCAGGCAGCCAGCGGGAATCTGTCCAGGCGGTCACCGACGGCGCGCTGTATGACATCACCGATATGCGTGAATGGCGGGAAGAGAAGGGCAGCGGCGTGGTAACGCTGCCTGCGCCGGGCTGGCAGAGCACCCTTGAGCAGCGCGGGTTCGCCGGATGCGCGCGTCACTTCATCACCTGCGTGCAAAATCAGACGGTTCCGGAAACGGCCGGCGAGCAGGCGATTATGGCGCAGCGCATTGTTGAAAGGCTCTGGCGCGAGGCCATGAGCGAATAACTCGCTGTAACATCTGCGGATAGTAATTTGTTGAAATACGGTTAGACTAAGCGCCGCTTGTTGGCTTCGCCGGGTGGCGCTTGCGCTTCTCCGGCCTACAGATCCGTAGGGTTGTGGAACTTCACGTTAATGAACTTATTAAAATCGCTGGCAGCCGTCAGCTCGATGACCATGTTTTCCCGCGTGCTGGGCTTCGCGCGCGATGCGATTGTGGCGAGGGTTTTTGGCGCAGGGATGGCAACGGACGCCTTTTTCGTCGCGTTCAAGCTGCCGAACCTGCTGCGCCGAATTTTTGCCGAAGGGGCGTTTTCACAGGCGTTCGTGCCTATTCTTGCGGAATATAAAAGCAAGGAGGGGGAAGATGCCACCCGCGTGTTCGTCTCCTACGTTTCCGGGCTTCTGACGCTGGCGCTGGCGATCGTGACTGTCGTCGGGATGCTGGCCGCGCCGTGGGTGATTATGGTCACCGCGCCGGGCTTCGCGGATACGGCGGACAAATTTGCGCTCACCTCTCAGCTTCTGCGCATTACCTTTCCTTATATCCTGCTGATCTCGCTGGCTTCGCTGGTGGGGGCGATCCTCAACACCTGGAACCGCTTTTCGGTTCCGGCGTTTGCGCCCACGCTCCTGAACGTCAGCATGATCGGCTTTGCCCTGTTCGCCGCGCCGCATTTCAACCCGCCGGTGCTGGCGCTGGCCTGGGCGGTGACCGTGGGCGGGGTGCTCCAGCTGGCCTACCAGCTGCCGCACCTCAAAAAGATTGGCATGCTGGTGCTGCCGCGCGTCAACTTCAAAGACGCTGGCGCGATGCGCGTAATTAAGCAGATGGGGCCGGCGATCCTCGGGGTTTCCGTCAGCCAGATTTCGCTTATCATCAATACTATCTTTGCCTCCTTCCTGGTGTCGGGCTCGGTGTCGTGGATGTACTACGCCGATCGCCTGATGGCTGTCTCTTATACACATCTCCGAGCCCACGAGACAGGCA
>CAMKZP010000124.1 GCA_946477805.1 uncultured Enterobacter sp. | reverse complement strand
CGGCAAATACTCTTAGTGAGTAAATGTTTGCCGTGGTGGCAAGGTGTTAGAACAACAGAGAATATAATGATGCAGGATTTGCGTCTGATATTAATCATTGTTGGCGCGATCGCCATAATCGCTTTACTGGTACATGGTTTCTGGACCAGCCGTAAAGAGCGCTCTTCTATGTTTCGCGATCGCCCACTGAAGCGCATGAAGTCCAGTCGTGATGACGATGACGTCGAAGACGATATCGTCGGCAGCGAAGACGACGGCGTGGGTGAAGTTCGCGTTCATCGGGTCAATACTGCGCCCGGCGCAGCGCATGGAGAGCATGAAGCCCCCCGCGCTCCGCAGCACCAGTATCAACCGCCGTATGCTTCCGCACAGCCGCGCCAGCCCGCGCCGCCGCCAGTGGAAGAGCCGGTGCGTCAGCCGCCGCAACAGCCTGTGCATCATCAGCCTGCTGCGCCGCAACCGGTACAACCTCCGGTTCAACAGCAGCCCGTGCAGCAGCCTGCCCAGCCGGTACAACAGCCGCCTCAGCAGCCTGTTCATGTTCAACCTGCGCCGCAGCCAGCGCCAGCGCCTCTCGTAGAGCCTGAGCCTGTCGTAGAGCCAGAGCCGGTTGTTGAAAAACCGCAGCGCAAAGAGGCGGTGATCATCATGAACGTGGGGGCGCATCACGGCAGCCACCTCAACGGTGACGTGCTGCTTAACAGCATCGAGCAGGCCGGCTTCAAGTTTGGCGACATGAATATTTTCCATCGCCATCTCAGCCCGGACGGCAGCGGCCCGGCGCTGTTTAGCCTGGCGAACATGGTTAACCCCGGCACCTTCGATCCGGAAATGACCGGCGATTTCGTGACGCCGGGTGTGACAATCTTTATGCAGGTGCCGTCTTACGGTGACGAACTGCAAAACTTCAAGCTGATGCTGCAGTCTGCCCAGCACATCGCCGACGAAGTCGGTGGCGTGGTGCTCGACGATCAGCGTCGTATGATGACGCCGCAGAAGCTGCGCGAGTATCAGGACCGCATCCGCGAAGTTAAGGAAGCCAACGCGTAAGACTCGCGTTAACTTCAACTCCTCCTCAACCCCCGCCTGTCGGGGGTTTTCTCATTGATGGTGCGATATGGACTCAATCGAACAACAACTCACTGAACTGCGAACCACGCTTCGCCATCATGAATATCTCTATCATGTTATGGACGCTCCGGAAGTGCCAGATGCGGAGTACGATCGCCTGATGCGCGAGCTGCGCGAACTAGAAGCGCAGCACCCGGCGCTCATCACTCCTGACTCCCCGACCCAGCGCGTCGGCGCAGAGCCATTGGGCGCCTTTAGCCAGGTGCGTCATGAAGTGCCGATGCTGTCGCTGGATAACGTCTTTGATGAAGAGAGTTTTCTCGCCTTTAACAAGCGCGTGCAGGATCGACTGAAGCGCAGCGATAGCCTCAGCTGGTGCTGCGAGCTGAAGCTGGACGGGCTTGCGGTCAGCATTCTTTATGAAAACGGGGTGATGGTGCGCGCCGCAACGCGCGGTGACGGCACCACGGGGGAGGACATTACCACCAATGTGCGCACCATCCGTGCCATTCCACTCAGGCTGCGCGGCGAAAACATTCCGGCTCGTCTGGAAGTGCGTGGCGAAGTGTTCCTGCCCCAGGCGGGTTTTGAAAAGATTAACGAAGAAGCGCGACGCACCGGCGGGAAAGTGTTCGCTAACCCGCGCAACGCGGCGGCAGGTTCATTGCGCCAGCTCGACCCGCGTATTACCGCGAAGCGACCGCTTACTTTCTTCTGCTACGGCGTCGGTATTCTGGAGGGCGGCCAACTGCCTGATACACATCTGGGGCGCCTGCTGCAGTTCAAAGAGTGGGGCCTGCCGGTAAGCAGCCGCGTGCAGCTGTGCGATTCCCCGGAGGCGGTGCTGGCGTTCTACCACCGGGTGGAAGAAGACCGCCCAACGCTCGGTTTTGATATTGACGGCGTGGTGATTAAGGTTAACTCCCTTGCGCTGCAGGAGCAGCTTGGCTTCGTGGCGCGCGCCCCGCGCTGGGCGGTGGCCTTTAAGTTCCCCGCTCAGGAGCAGATGACTTTTGTTCGCGACGTAGAGTTCCAGGTTGGCCGTACGGGCGCCATTACGCCGGTTGCCCGGCTTGAGCCGGTGCAGGTCGCCGGCGTGCTGGTGAGCAATGCCACGCTGCACAATGCGGATGAAATTGAACGCCTCGGCCTGCGCATTGGTGACAAAGTGGTGATTCGCCGCGCGGGCGACGTCATTCCGCAGGTGGTGAACGTTGTGGAATCTGAACGCCCTGACGATACGCGCCCGGTTGAGTTTCCGGCGCACTGTCCGGTTTGCGGTTCGGACGTTGAGCGCGTAGAAGGCGAGGCCGTTACGCGCTGTACCGGCGGCTTAATCTGCGGCGCGCAGCGTAAAGAGGCTCTCAAGCACTTCGTCTCCCGCCGCGCGATGGACGTCGACGGCATGGGCGACAAGATCATTGACCAGCTGGTGGAGAAAGAGTACGTACACACCCCGGCGGATCTGTTTAAGCTGACCGCAGGCAAGCTGACCGGGCTTGACCGCATGGGGCCGAAATCGGCGCAGAACGTGGTTAACGCGCTGGAAGCGGCAAAAGAGACCACCTTTGCCCGCTTCCTCTACGCGCTGGGGATCCGTGAAGTGGGTGAGGCCACGGCGGCAGGTCTGGCCGCCTACTTTGGCACGCTGGACGCGCTGGAGAAAGCCAGCATTGAGGAGCTGCAGAAAGTCCCGGATGTCGGCATCGTGGTCGCTACGCACGTCTTTAACTTCTTTGCTGAAGAGAGCAACCGCGAGGTGATTGGCAAGCTGCTGGAAGAGGGCATTAAATGGCCTGCGCCGGTGGTAGTGAACGCGGAGGAGATCGACAGCCCGTTCGCCGGAAAAACCGTGGTGCTGACCGGCAGCCTGAGCCAGCTCTCCCGCGATGACGCGAAGGCACGCCTGGTGGCGCTGGGGGCAAAAGTGGCGGGCAGCGTGTCGAAGAAAACCGATCTGGTGATCGCCGGAGATGCCGCCGGTTCGAAGCTTGCTAAAGCGCAGGAGCTGGGAATCGATGTTATCGATGAAGCGGAAATGCTGCGCCTGTTAGGAGAGTAACGTGGAGAAAGAGCAGCTCGTTGAGATTGCCAATACGGAGATGCCGTTCGGTAAATATAAAGGCCGCAGGCTGATTGATTTACCGGAGGAGTACCTGCTGTGGTTTGCCCGTAAGGATGAATTTCCGGCCGGGCGGCTGGGCGAGCTGATGGCCATCACGCTACTGATTAAATCCGAGGGGCTGACACAGCTGGTTCAGCCCCTGAAACGTCCTTAGACCTTCGCGGCGCGGGCCTCTTCCTGCGCCAGCTTCTCCGTCTGCGCTTTATAACGACGCGCCAGCACGGCGCAGGCCATCAGCTGGATCTGGTGGAAAATCATCAGCGGCAGCACCATCATCCCAATCACTGAGGTCGGGAAGAGAATGTTGGCCATCGGGATGCCGTTCGCCAGGCTCTTCTTCGACCCGCAGAAGACAATCGTAATTTCATCTGCTTTATTAAAGCCGCATTTGCGTGCCACAAACACGTTCACCGCAATCACAATCGCCAGCAGGACAATGCTGACCACCACGATAAACAGCAGCGAGCCTGCGCCCACCTTGTGCCAGATCCCATTCACCACCGCCTCGCTGAAGGCGGAATAGACCACCAGCAAAATGGACGTCTGGTCAGTTTTCGATATCCACTTCTTGTGCTTCGCCACAAACGCGCCGGTCCACGGGCGGGACAGGTGCCCAAGCACAAACGGCAGCAGCAGCTGCAGGCAGATACGACCGACCTGCTCCAGGTTACCTTCTGCACCGTGCATGTTCATCAGCAGGCCAACCAGCAGCGGCGAGACAAAAATCCCCAGCAGGCTGGAGGCAGAGGCCGAACAGACGGCTGCGGCAACGTTACCGCCCGCCAGCGAGGTAAAGGCAATCGCGGACTGTACGGTGGCAGGCAGAATGCAAAGATAGAGGAAACCGGTGTACAACGCCGGATCGACATTCACCGGCGCCCACCAGGCGAACAGCACGCCGAGTATCGGGAACAGAATAAAGGTACTACACATAACCCAGAGGTGCAGACGCCAGTGGCCGCCCCCGGCAATGATGGCCTCGCGGGAGAGTTTGGCCCCGTGCATAAAGAACAGCAGGGCGATGGCCGCCGTGGTCAGCCCTTCAAAGAACGGGACAAAACCGCCGCGCGCGGGGAAAAAGGAGGCCAGCAAAACGGTAACAATGAGGGTAAGCGTAAACGGATCGAGGATACGGAAGAGTTTCATAGTGACTCCTGAAAACAGATATCGCTATTGTGCTTTTTTGCATTTGAGAAATAAAATTGATTTATTGCATCCATTGATGAATTAAACAGATGAATTATTCCCTACGCCAGCTTCGCGTTTTTGTCACCGTCGCACAGGCCCGCAGCTTCAGCCGGGCCGGGGAGCGGATTGGCCTGAGCCAGTCCGCCGTGAGCCACAGCGTTAAGGAGCTGGAAACCCAGACGGGGGTAAAACTGCTCGACCGAACCACCCGCGAAGTGGTGCTTACCGAGGCGGGGCAGCAGCTGGCTGTGCGTCTGGAGAGGCTGCTTGATGAGCTGAACAGCACGCTCAGGGACGTAGGGCGAGTCGGGCAACAGCTTTCCGGTACCGTGCGGGTGGCGGCGAGCCAGACAATCTCCGCGCACTTAATCCCCCAGTGCATTGCGCAGAGCAATCAACGCTATCCGGATATCGATTTTGTCCTCCACGACAGGCCGCAGCAGTGGGTGCTGGAAAGTATCCGCCAGGGTGACGTGGATTTTGGGATCGTGATCGATCCCGGTCCGGTCAGCGATCTTGAGTGTGAAGTGGTGCTCTCAGAGCCGTTCCTGCTGCTGTGTCGCGATGACGATCCGCTGGCACAGCTCCCGCAGGTGGCGTGGCGCGCGCTTGAAGGGGCAAACCTGGTGCTGCAGGACTATGCCTCAGGAAGCCGTCCGCTGATTGACGCCGCCCTGGCCGCACAGGGCGTGCAGGCGACGATAGTGCAGGAGATTGGACACCCTGCGACGCTGTTTCCTATGGTCGAAGCGGGGATTGGGATCAGCGTGCTTCCGGCGCTGGCGCTGCCTCTGCCGCAGGGAAGCCGCTTAACGGTGAAGCGTTTTGTCCCCAGCATTGAGCGCCAGCTGATGCTGGTGCGGCGTAAAAACCGCTCGCTTTCCGGGGCAGCAAACGCCTGCTGGGAAGTGGTGCGCATGCAGGCACGGCAGTTAATGCAGGCCCGCACGCGCGATCCGCTGTTTAACGCGGCCGATAGTCAGATGTAAACATCAATCTGATGGTCGGCTGAAGGTTTGTTGACGCCTTCCTGCACGGCCTGCGCATTGCCCTGTTCAGGCATCGCCTCTTCAGCCTGCTGGCGCTGTAGCTGAGCCAGCTGCGCCTGCAGCATCGCCAGCTGCGACTGGAGCAACTCCTCCTGCTTTTGAATCTCTTCTGGCGAGCCGTCGCTGGTCGCCACCTCTTTTAACTGCTCGGTGACTTTGGTTATCTGTCTGGTCAGCCGGGTGATCTGAGAAGCGATGTCGTTGCCGCCAGAGCTGTTATCCGCGCTGCCAATTTCCATTGCTAACATCGACACCGGTTTGAGGGTTGTCATATTGCGTTCCTTTTCGCCATAAATAACAGATATCGGCATGAAAAAGGATAGCTTGAGTGGGGCCAGGCTCCATCAATAGTAAAAGCGTATCGCTGAGTCGGGAAAAGTGTATTGGTGGTCGCCCGCGCGCTGCGGATATAAAACGAAGGTCATGCGATCTCTGGTATCGCCCCTTTCGTGCTCAAGGAGCTTTTATGACCCTCTCAAATAACCCGTGGTACTGTGCCGACATTATTCGCGCCGCTAAGCCTGACTTTACGCCCCGCGCAGCTTTTATCCTCGGCTCTGGCCTTGGCGCGCTGGCCGGGCAAATTGATGACGCCGTGACGATCTCCTACGAAAAGCTGCCGGGTTTTCCGGTAAGCACCGAGCACGGCCATGCGGGAGAACTGGTGCTGGGCCATCTTGCCGGCGTGCCCGTTGTTTGCATGAAGGGGCGCGGTCACTTCTATGAAGGCCGCGGCATGACCATCATGACCGACGCCATTCGGACCTTCAAACTGCTGGGCTGCGAACTGCTGTTCAGCACCAACGCGGCGGGTTCGCTGCGTCCGGAGGTTAAACCCGGCAGCCTGGTTGCGCTGAACGACCATATCAACACCATGCCGGGGACGCCGATGGTGGGGTTAAACGACGAGCGTTTTGGAGAGCGTTTCTTCTCGCTGGCAAATGCCTACGACGCAGACTACCGCGCTGTTTTGCAGACGGTCGCGGCGAAAGAGGGGTTCCCGCTGCATGAAGGGGTATTTGTCTCGTACCCTGGCCCTAACTTCGAGACCGCAGCGGAGATCCGCATGATGCAAATCATGGGGGGCGACGTGGTGGGGATGTCCGTCGTGCCGGAGGTCATTTCAGCGCGGCATTGCGGGCTCAGGGTGGTGGCCGTCGCTGCCATTACTAACCTGGCGGAAGGTCTGGGGGACGTGAAGCTGTCCCACGAGCAGACGCTTGCCGCCGCAGAACTCTCCCGCCAGAACTTCATCAACCTTATCTGCGGTTTTCTGCGCCATATTGCCTGATTAAAACAATAAAGCGGCCCGTGAGGGCCGCACTGCGCCTGGGGGAAGCGTTATGAACATCACGGCTCGCTTAAAGATGATGTCCTTTATGCAATATTTTATCTGGGGGAGCTGGCTGGTTACCCTCGGTGCCTACATGATTAACACCCTGCACTTTACCGGCTCCGACGTGGGCATGGTGTACAGTTCCAAAGGCCTTGCTGCGATCGTAATGCCCGCGCTGGTGGGTATCATTGCGGATAAGTGGCTGCGCGCCGATCGTGCGTACATGATTTGCCATCTCGTCTGTGCCGCGGCGCTTTGCTATGCCGCACAGGTCAATGAACCCGGGCTGATGTTCTGGGTCATGCTGGTCAACGCCATGGCGTTTATGCCGACCATTGCCCTGTCGAACACGATTTCCTACTCCTGTCTTGCGCAGGCGGGGCTGGATACGGTGAGCCATTTTCCACGGATACGGGTGTACGGTACGCTGGGCTTTATTGTGGCGATGTGGGCCATCAGCCTGATGGGCGCGGAGCTGAGCAACCTGCAGCTTTATATGGCCGCGGGGGCGTCGCTGGCATTGGCGCTTTACGCGTTGACCCTGCCCGCGATCCCTGTTGCGCAAAATAACGCCTCTCAGTCACTGGTCAGCAAGCTGGGCCTGACTGCGTTTGTCTTATTCAAACAGCCCCGAATGGCGGTGTTTTTTTTGTTTGCGATGCTGCTTGGCGCGGTGCTGCAAATCACCAACACCTTCGGTAGCCCGTTCCTTCACGATTTTGCGCGTAACCCTGAGTACGCCGATAGCTTTATCGTAAAATATCCGTCTATTTTGCTCTCTGTCTCGCAGATGTCAGAGGTGTTCTTCATTCTCACCATTCCGTACTTTCTGAAGCGTTTTGGCATTAAAACCGTGATGTTAATGAGTATGGTCGCCTGGATGCTGCGGTTTGGACTGTTTGCATTTGGCGACCCGTCCGCAGTCGGCTTTGGGCTATTGATGCTGTCGATGATTGTCTACGGCTGTGCCTTCGATTTCTTCAACATCTCCGGATCGGTCTTCGTGGAACAGGAGGTGAGTTCAGATATCCGCGCCAGCGCGCAGGGGCTGTTTATGACCACGGTTAACGGCATTGGCGCTTATATTGGCTCAATTTTAAGCGGAATGGCGGTGGATTATTTCTCTGTCGATGGCGTGAAGGACTGGCAGACCATCTGGCTGGTCTTTGCGGCCTATGCGCTGGTGCTGACAGTGCTGTTTTATTTCACCTTTCACGACCGCGATCCGGGAAAAAACAGCGCCCTGCGCACTAAAGTTTCCCATTGATAATCAAAAGGCTTTAAGGTGAGGTTCTCTGTGTTATCGCCAGGATATGTGTTGATGGAACGCGTCTACCGAACCGATCTGAAGCTACTGCGCTATTTTCTGGCCGTGGCGGAGGAGCTTCATTTTGGACGGGCGGCGGCTCGCCTCAACATGTCGCAGCCGCCGCTAAGCCTGCACATTAAAGAGCTGGAGAGCCAGCTTGGCACGCTGCTCTTCATCCGCCACTCGCGAAGCGTTGCCCTGACCCACGCGGGCAAAGTGCTGATGGAAGAGTCCCGCAGGCTGCTTGCCAGCGCCAGCCAGGCGCTGGCTCGCGTTGAACAGATTGGACGGGGCGAGGCGGGGCGCATTGAGCTGGGCATCGTCGGCACCGCCATGTGGAGCGAAGTGCGGACGGTTATGCGCACCTTTTTGAAAGAACACCCGAATGTCGACGTTATCTTTCGCGAAAAATCGCCCGTGATGCAAATGGCCCTGCTCGAGCGTCGTGAGCTGGACGTCGGGATCTGGCGAATGGCAACGGAACCCACGTCAGGTTTTACCGGCATCCGGCTACGTGAGGCGGCGTTTCTGGTGGCGATGCCGGAAGATCACCGTCTCGTCAGCGAGTCGTCCGTCGCGCTTGCAGAGCTGCAGAACGAATATTTTGTCACTATGCCGTCGGCGCACTCCGACTGGGCATTCTTACACCGCGTCTGCCAGCGGGCCGGCTTTTCACCGATGATTGTGCGCGAAGCGGTTGAGCCGCAGACGGTACTGGCGATGGTCAGTATGGGGACTGTCTCTTATACACATCTGACG
>CAMKZP010000123.1 GCA_946477805.1 uncultured Enterobacter sp. | reverse complement strand
TGTCCTCAAACAGCGCCTGCCCTTTAACGACGCGCTCGCCTTCCTGCACCCGCATTGAGGGGCGCATCCCGTGGTAATCATCACCCACAATGGCGACATGGCGAATGCTGGCTCCCGTGGTCACGTGCTGTTCAGGCACGCCGGAGATCGGCAGATTAAGTCCTTTTCTGATTCTAAACATGGGGTTAGCGGGTATCCATGAGCAACTGTCCAGAGGGAACGAAGTTTATCATTTTACCCCTGCTGAGAGCAGGGAATCCGCCGCCGGGCGCGCTAAAATGCGAGCTATTGCGCAAAGTTCCTGGAGCCAGGCCCGTCTGAATAGGTTATTAAGTAAAACTAATGTGTAAACCCACAGGTTGGCTCTTGCGAAAATCTTTATCGGTGCTAATGTGAGCGCTCCTGTCCAGATTTATCTGATTTCGGGTCTCTTTTGCCGTCCTGGCAAGTTGGTCATAGTTTTATCAAGGAACCAGTAGTATGCGTAAAATCGCATTGTTCATTGCGATGCTTCTGATGCCGTGCATGTCGTTTGCCGGGCTGCTCAGCAGTAATAGCTCAACGACGCCCGTCAGCAAAGAATATAAACAGCAGTTAATGGGATCGCCGGTTTATATTCAGATCTTCAAGGAAGAGCGCACTCTCGACCTGTATGTGAAAATGGGCGAGACGTATCAACTGCTTGATAGTTACAAAATTTGTAACTACTCCGGCGGTCTGGGGCCAAAACAGCGTCAGGGGGATTTCAAAAGTCCGGAAGGGTTTTATAACGTTCAGCGCAACCAGCTAAAGCCTGACAGCCGTTTCTATAAAGCGATTAACATCGGCTTCCCGAACGCCTTTGACCGTGCCCACGGCTATGAAGGTAAATACCTGATGATCCACGGCGCCTGCGTGTCCGTCGGCTGCTACGCGATGACCGATTCCGGCATTGATGAGATTTTTCAGTTCGTAACCGGCGCGCTCGTGTTCGGGCAGCCTAACGTTCAGGTGAGCATCTATCCGTTCCGCATGACCGATGCCAATATGGCGCGTCACAAGTACTCGACCTACGCGGATTTCTGGAAGCAGCTTAAACCGGGCTACGACTACTTTGCCCAGACCCACAAGCCGCCGGTTGTCTCGATTGTGGATGGCCGTTACGTGGTCAGCAAGCCGCTGAGCCACGAAGTCGTCCAGCCGCAGCTGGCGTCAAATTACGCGGTCCCCGAGGCAAAATAGTACCCACTCACCTGGCATGATCTTTTGCCAGGTTTCGTTGCCCGTCAGCGGCTGCGTAGCAATGACCGTGACCACATCGTTCGGTGTGGTCTCTTTTTGAAAATCTATCTCTACATCCTGATCGAGCAGCGTGGCAACGCCAAACGGCGCGCGGCGCGTTATCCAGAACAGATTCGTTGAGCAGAACGCCATTACGTATCGCCCGTCAGACAACAGCATGTTGAACACGCCTTTTTCACGCAGTTCAGACGCCAGCGTCGCAATGTATTTGAATACGGCCGCCATATTGCCCGGGGTACGCGGGTAGCGCTCTGTGAGCTTGTGCAGCAGCCAGCAGAAGGCTTTTTCGCTGTCGGTTTCTCCAACCGGGCGGAAGTTGCCCGTTTCGAGCGATTTATAACCGGTAAGTTGCCCGTTATGCGCGTAGGTCCAGTTACGGCCCCACAGCTCGCGGGTAAAAGGATGGGTATTTTCCAGCGCCACTTCACCGCGGTTCGCCTGGCGAATATGCGCGATCACCGAGCGGGACTTGATAGGGTAGTCCTGCACCAGTTTGGCAATCGGTGAGTTAAAGCTGGGTTGAGGATCTTTGAACGTGCGACACCCTTTGCCTTCGTAGAAGGTGATGCCCCAGCCGTCTTTATGCGGCCCGGTTCCCCCACCGCGCTGAACCAGCCCGGTGAAGCTAAAGCAGATATCGGTTGGCACATTGGCGCTCATCCCGAGCAGTTCGCACATAGATTACCTCCACTCCACAACAGCGGGGGGCGCCGGTGCCCCCCAGCGAAGTCTTACTTAACCATCTCTTTTTCGATCAGCTGGATCAGGATGTGGATCACTTTGATGTGAATTTCCTGAACGCGGTCCGCATAGCCGAAGTGCGGCACGCGAATTTCGATGTCCGCTGAGCCGTCCATCTTACCGCCATCTTTACCGGTCAGGGTTATCACCTTCATGCCCTTCTCACGCGCGGCGGCGATCGCCTTGATCACGTTTGCGGAGTTACCGGACGTCGAGATCCCCAGCAGCACGTCACCTTCACGGCCTACCGCCTCAACGTAGCGGGAAAAGATGTGGTCGTAACCGAAGTCATTGCCTACGCAGGAGATGTGGCTCACGTCGGAAATCGCGATCGCCGGGTAGCCCGGACGGTTTTCACGATAGCGCCCGGTCAGCTCTTCGGCGAAGTGCATCGCGTCGCAGTGGGAGCCGCCGTTACCGCAGGAGAGCACTTTGCCACCGGCCTTGAAGCTGTCGGCCAGCAGGACCGCTGCGCGCTGAATAGCGTGAATATTGGCATCATCTTTCAGAAAATTAGCCAGCGTTTCCGCCGCTTCGTTCAGTTCGTTACGAATAAGATCCTGGTACATGAGGATAATCCTTCAGTATTGATGAAATAACACAGTGGAGTGTACCGGATAGCGGTAAAAGCGAGAAGCTAAAGCCTTGCGAATCGTCGGGCGTTTTGATTTTTCGTGCCGACTAAAACGCGAACAATGTGAACCAGGTTGTAATTATTTTGTAAACACATTGCTAAAGGAAATGACATCAACTACAACCATATCATCACAAGTGGTCAGACCTCCTACAAGCAAGGGAGCTTTTCTTTATGATGATTTTGAGCATTCTCGCAACCGTTGTTCTGCTCGGTGTGTTGTTCTATCACCGCGTAAGTTTATTCCTGAGCAGCCTGATTCTGCTGGCCTGGACGGCGGCGCTTGGCGTCGCCGGGCTCTGGAATATCTGGCTTTGGGTTCCACTGGCCATTCTCCTTCTGCCGTTTAACCTGACGCCGATGCGTAAAGCGATGATCTCCGCGCCGGTATTTAAAGGTTTCCGCAAGGTGATGCCGCCGATGTCGCGCACGGAGAAAGAGGCGATTGATGCAGGCACCACCTGGTGGGAAGGCGACCTGTTCCAGGGCAACCCGGACTGGAAAAAGCTGCACAACTATCCGCAGCCGCGCCTGACTGCAGAAGAACAGGCCTTTATCGACGGCCCGGTAGAAGAAGCGTGCCGCATGGCAAACGACTTTGCCATCACCCACGAAATGGCCGACCTGCCGCCGGAGCTGTGGGCGTATCTGAAAGAGCATCGCTTCTTCGCGATGATCATCAAGAAAGAGTACGGCGGTCTCGAATTCTCCGCCTACGCTCAGGCTCGCGTGCTGCAAAAGCTGGCAGGCGTCTCCGGGATCCTGGCGATCACCGTGGGCGTGCCTAACTCCTTAGGCCCGGGCGAACTGCTGCAGCATTACGGTACAGAAGAGCAGAAAGATCACTACCTGCCGCGTCTGGCACGCGGTCAGGAGATCCCGTGCTTCGCGCTGACCAGCCCGGAAGCGGGCTCCGATGCGGGCGCTATCCCGGATACCGGCGTGGTCTGCATGGGCGAATGGCAGGGCGAACAGGTGCTGGGCATGCGCCTGACCTGGAACAAACGCTACATCACCCTGGCCCCTATCGCCACGGTGCTGGGCCTGGCGTTTAAGCTCTCGGACCCGCAAAAACTGCTGGGCGGCGAAGAAGATCTGGGCATTACCTGCGCCCTGATCCCAACCTCGACGCCGGGCGTTGAAATTGGCCGTCGCCACTTCCCGCTGAACGTGCCGTTCCAGAACGGTCCGACTCGCGGTCAGGATATCTTCGTGCCGATTGACTACATCATCGGCGGCCCGAAAATGGCCGGACAGGGCTGGCGTATGCTGGTGGAGTGTCTGTCGGTGGGTCGCGGCATTACCCTGCCGTCCAACTCTACCGGTGGCCTGAAGTCCGTGGCGATGGGAATTGGCGCTTACGCCCACATCCGCCGTCAGTTCAAAATCTCCATCGGCAAGATGGAAGGTATCGAAGAGCCGCTGGCGCGTATTGCGGGCAACGCCTACGTGATGGACGCCGCCGCCTCGCTGATCACCTACGGCATTATGCTGGGCGAAAAGCCAGCCGTACTCTCCGCGATTGTGAAATATCACTGTACCCACCGCGCGCAGCAGTCAATTATTGATGCGATGGATATCGCGGGCGGTAAGGGCATCATGCTCGGGGAAGGCAACTTCCTGGCCCGCGGCTACCAGGGCGCGCCGATTGCCATCACCGTGGAAGGGGCAAACATCCTGACCCGCAGCATGATGATCTTCGGCCAGGGCGCCATTCGCTGCCATCCGTACGTGCTGGACGAGATGGCTGCCGCGCAGAACAACGACGTCGACGCCTTCGACAAGCTGCTGTTCAAACATATCGGTCACGTGGGCAGCAACAAGGTGCGCAGCTTCTGGCTGGGCCTGACCCGCGGCCTCACCAGCGCAACGCCAACCGGTGACGCAACGAAACGTTATTACCAGCATCTGAACCGCCTGAGCGCCAACCTGGCTCTGCTGTCCGATGTTTCCATGGCGGTGCTGGGCGGCAGCCTGAAGCGCCGGGAACGCATCTCTGCCCGCCTGGGCGACGTGCTGAGCCAAATCTTCCTGGCCTCTGCGGTTCTCAAGCGCTACGACGACGAAGGCCGTCAGGAAGCGGATCTGCCTCTGGTTCACTGGGGCGTGCAGGATGCGATGCATCAGGCCGAACAGGCGATTGACGACCTGCTGGCAAACTTCCCGAACCGCATTGTGGCTGGCCTGCTGCGCGCGGCGATCTTCCCGACCGGGCGTCACCATCTGGCCCCGTCCGACGTGCTGGATCATAAGGTAGCGAAAATCCTGCAGGTGCCGAGCGCAACCCGCTCCCGCATCGGCCGCGGCCAGTTCCTGGAAGCCGCACCGCATAACCCGGTCGGCCTGCTGGAAGAGGCGCTGCTGGACGTCATGGCCGCCGACCCGATTCACCAGAAAATCTGCAAGCAGCTGGGTAAAAACCTGCCGTTTACGCGTCTGGACGAACTGGCGAAACAGGCGCTGGCTGGCGGCATTATCGATAACGCCGAAGCCGCGGTTCTGGTGAAAGCCGAGGAGAGCCGTCTGCGCAGCATTAACGTGGATGATTTCGAAGCGGAAGAGCTGGCGACGCAGCCGGTAAAGCTGCCGGAGAAGCACCGCAAACCTGAAGCCGCATAGCGCGTTTCGCTCTGACAAACCCCGCCCCGCGCGGGGTTTTTTATTGCCACATTTTCTCGTAATGACGTGCTACAGTGTCAAAAAGCGGTCGTTTGAGGAGTCTGTATCGTGCCTGGCCTGAAGATTTCGATTTTGCAGCAACCTTTAGTGTGGATGGATGGCCCTGCCAACCTGCGCCACTTCGATCGTCAACTGGAAGAGATTGCCGGACGCGATGTGATTGTCCTGCCGGAGATGTTCACCACCGGCTTCGCGATGGAAGCGGCTACACGGTCGATGCCGCAGGACGAGGTGGTGGCGTGGATGCACGCCAAAGCGCAGGAGACCAACGCGCTGGTGGCCGGTAGCGCCGCGCTGCAGACGGAGCGCGGGCCGGTGAACCGCTTCCTGCTGGTAGAGCCGGAAGGGAAAGTGCACTTTTACGATAAGCGTCACCTGTTCCGCATGGCGGATGAGCATCATCACTATGAAGCGGGTAGCGCGCGCGTGGTGTTTGAGTGGCGCGGCTGGCGCATTCTGCCGCTGGTCTGCTACGACCTGCGCTTCCCGGTGTGGTCGCGCAACCGCAACGATTACGACCTGGCGCTGTACGTTGCCAACTGGCCTGCCCCGCGCTCGCTGCACTGGCAGGCGCTGCTGGTGGCGCGCGCGATTGAGAACCAGGCGTACGTGGTGGGCTGTAACCGCGTGGGAACCGACGGCAACGGGCATCACTACCGCGGCGACAGCCGGGTGGTAAACCCACAGGGCGAGGTTATCGCCACCGCCGAGCCGCATCAGGCGACGCGGATTGACGCGGAGCTGTCGTTGACGGCGCTGAAGGAGTACCGGGAGAAATTTCCGGCGTGGCAGGATGCGGATCCGTTTAGCATTGGCTGAAATGCCCTCTCTCCCCGGCCCTCTTCCAACCGGGAGAGGGGCGAGCAGTGAACCATCCCCTCGCCCCTTCGGGGAGAGGGTTAGGGTGAGGGGAACACACGGCTGTGGTGGTCAACTGGGGATCCCTCAACCCAAAGGAAGAGGGAGGATAAAACGTTAACTCACCAGCGCCTGTCCGTCTTTGCGGCTCTCCGTCGCGGCGACGTAGTGCCCTTCCGGCATACGGTAAATCACCTGCGCTCCGCCAAAGTTGTAGTCCTGAAGCGGATCTTCAACCACGATCTGGTGCCCGCGCTCGCGCAGCGCGGCAATGGTATTGCGATCGAACGTCGATTCCACGATCACCTCCCTGCCCTGCACCACGCGCCAGCGCGGGGCGTCAATCGCCGCCTGCGGGTTTTGTCCGTGCAGCATAATGCGCAGCGCCATCTGCATGTGTCCCTGCGCCTGCATCGGCCCGCCCATCACGCCGAAGGACATCAGCGGCTTGCCGTTTCCGTCCATCGCAAAGCCCGGAATGATGGTGTGGAACGGACGCTTGCTGCCCGCCAGCGCGTTGGGGTGACTGGGATCCAGCACAAAGCCGCAGCCGCGGTTTTGCAGGCTGATGCCGGTGTCCGGCACCACGATGCCTGAACCAAAGCCCATAAAGTTGGACTGAATAAAAGAGATCATCATCCCGCTAGAGTCCGCGGCGCTGAGGTAAACCGTGCCGCTCTGCGTAGGCGAGCCGTAGACAAAGTCAGAGGCTTTATCGTGGTTGATAAGCGCGGCGCGGGACTTGAGGTAATGGTCGCTCAGCAGCTCTCTGGCCGCGAACTCCATGTGCTCTTCGTCCGCCACGTAGCGGTCGAGATCCGCCAGCGCCAGCTTCATCGCCTCGATGGAGAGGTGCAGCCCCTGCACGGAGTCCGGATGATGCTCCTCAATACCGCACTGCTCCAGAATGCCGAGCGCAATCAGGGTAGCGATCCCCTGGCCGTTAGGCGGAAGCTCCTGCACCGAGCCGCCCGCAAAGTCGCGCGACAGCAGCTCCACCCAGTCCACGCGGTGGTTTGCCAGATCCTCAGCCGTCAGGTGCGCGCCGTGCGCTTTGGCGAAAGCGGCAATTTTCTGCGCCAGCTCGCCGCGGTAAAAGGCTTCGCCGTTGGTTTTGGCAATCAGCTCCAGCGAGTTCGCCTGCGCCGGGTTGCGGAAGATCTCCCCCACGCGCGGCGCGCGGCCTTCGGGCGCAAAGCAGGCGCTAAAGCCCGGCTGATCTTTCAGCTTGCTGTAGCCGCGCTGCCAGAGATGGCCAATCAGCGGCGAAACCGGAAAACCGTTGCGGGCGTAGTCAACGGCGGGCTGCGCCAGCGTGGTCAGCGGCAGCGTGCCAAAACGTTCCGCCAGCGCGACCCAGCCCGACACCGCCCCCGGCACGGTCACCGCGTCCCAGCCGATTTCCGGCACCGCCGTTTTCCCGGCAAACAGATCCGCATGCCAGCTGGCCGGCGAGCGGCCCGAAGCGTTCAGGCCGTGCAGCTTTTCACCGTCCCAGACGATGGCAAAGGCGTCGCTGCCGATCCCGTTGCCGGTCGGCTCAACCACCGTCAGCGCCATCGCCGTCGCAATCGCCGCATCAACGGCGTTGCCGCCCAGCTGCAGCATCTTCATCCCCGCCTGCGCCGCCAGCGGCTGCGAGGTCGCGACCGCGTTGTGGCCCAGCATCGGCGGGCGGCGTGAATCGTAGCCGGACGTAAAATCAAGCGCTTTGGTCATCATGACTCCTTAGTCGTGGCGCGGGTCGAGCGCATCGCGCAGCCCGTCGCCAAGTAAATTAAAGCCCTGCACGGCGAGGAAAATCGCCACGCCGGGGAACACGGACATCCACGGAGCCTGCTCAAGGAAACCTTTGGCGGTGTTGAGCATGGAGCCCCAGGAGGGGTTCGGCGGCTGCTGCCCTAACCCCAGAAACGAGAGGCTGGCCTCGGCGATAATCGCGGAGGCAATCGCCAGCGTGGCCTGCACCAGGATCGGTGACATCACGTTCGGCAGGACGTATTTAATGATGATCCAGCGGTCCGGCAGGCCGATCGCCCGCGCGCCGTCGATGTACTCTTCGTTGCGGATGGCGATCGTCTGCCCGCGCGTCAGGCGGGCGAAGATTGGCATCGCCGAGAGGCCGATGGCGATCATCGCATTCGTCAGGCTTGGGCCTAAAAAAGCCCCCAGCGCGATCGCCATGATCAGGAACGGACAGGCCAGCAGCGCCTCGATAAAGCGCGAGATGACCCCGTCCCACATCTTCTGGAAGTAGCCCGCCACCAGCCCCAGCGGCACGCCGATTACGACCGCGATGACGACCGACATACAGCCCGCCATCAGCGAGGTGCGGGCGCCCCAGATGATGCGGGACAGAATATCGCGCCCCAGCTCGTCGGTGCCGAACCAGTACATCGCCGACGGCGCTTTGCGCACCGCCAGGAAGTTGGCCTTCACCGGATCGAACGGCGCGATCCACGGCGCCAGCAGCGCCACCAGCACAAAGAAGCCCACCACCACCGCGCCAGCCACCGCGCTTTTGTTGGCGAGGAATTTCTTCAGCACCCGGTTCTGCGCGCGCGGCAGCGCGGGCGCAAGGGTTTGCGTCGTCAGTTCCGCCATGGTTAACCTCGCATTTTCGGGTTGATAAGGACGTAGAGCACGTCGG
>CAMKZP010000122.1 GCA_946477805.1 uncultured Enterobacter sp. | reverse complement strand
CACTCGACTAGTCGTCGGCAGCGTCAGATGTGTATAAGAGACAGCCAGGAGATGTTCGCGCGTATCGTGTTCAGTATTTCTGCTCATGGCCGCACTCTAATAGACCGTTCGGTCTATTGCAACCCCGTTTCGCGACGACAGGGGTGCAAGATATCCAGCTGCGGCTGATAAACCCCTGATTTTACATTCATCATGCCAAGCACGGTGGAGAATAAATTATCCTGCGAAACCGCATTTTTAGCCGCGCGGTCGCGCAGGCACCGGGCGTTCACGCCGTAGTTTTTCGCATAGTCCTGAGACAGCCAGACCATAAATGGAATATGCGTTTGCTGCTCCGGTGCCAGCATATACGGCGTTCCGTGAAGGTAAATTCCGCTTTCACCCAGCGACTCGCCGTGATCCGAGAGGTAAATCAGCGCGGTATTCATGCTGGCCTGCCGCGCCTTCAGCGCGTCGATCGTTTTACCGACCACGCTGTCGGTATACAGGATGCTGTTGTCATAGGTGTTGATCAGCGCCTGCCGATCGCAGTCCTGAATTTCGTTGGTATCACAGGTGGGCGTAAACCGGCGGAACGCGTCCGGGTAACGGTTGTAGTAGGCCGGGCCGTGGCTGCCCATCAGGTGGATAACCAGCACGCTGTCCTGCTTCAGTCCGTCCAGCACGTTATCCAGACGATAGAGATCCACGTCGTCAATGCAGGACTGGTCTTTGCAGAACTGCTTCAACTTCCACTGGGTCATGTCCGCGTGGGGGACGCGGTCGCAGGCTCCTTTACAGCCGCCGTCGTTGTCGCGCCACAGCAGGTTGATGCCGGCATGGGCCAGCACGTCGAGTAATCCCTCCTGGTGACGCGCCAGATCGGCATCGTAGTTTTTACGCGCCATCCCGGAGAACATGCAGGGAACGGAGACGGCGGTTTCCGTCCCACAGGAGGAGGCCTGCGGGAAGTTAATCACGTCCTGCTTTTTCAGCTCAGGGTTCGTTTCACGGTGATATCCGTTGAGCGAATAGTTAGCGGCGCGCGAGGCTTCACCCACCACCAGAACCAGAACGGTTTTCTTTTGCTGCCCGGCAATTACCGGGCCTTTGTGGGCATCTTCGCCGATGCGCACCAGCGTCTGGTCGCCGGCAAACCAGCGCATTTTTCCGTATTTGACCACGGCGCTGACGTAGTTCGCCGGGGTGACCATTTTGACAATGCTTTTATTGTTGCGAAACAGCGAGGCGTAGTCCTTATAGAACACCGCGGCGACTAAAATAATCACCAGAAGCGCGCCGAGCGTCGCGGCAAACCGCATCAGCAGGGCATACCACCATTTTTGCGTGCGGATGCGGGTCAGGGCCAGCACAGCGGAGGGGATAAGACCGGCAACGGCCAGCCACAGCAGCATCTGCGGGGTGACCAGGGCCGTCGCTTCCTGAGAGTTTGTTTCAAACACGTTCACGATCATGTTCTGATCGATAACCGCGCCGTAGGTAAACATAAAGTAGGTCGCACCCGCGCACCCCATGGTGAGCAGGATCAGCAGGGGCTTACGAATGTACGGGATATTGAGCAGGCTAAAGATAATGACCCATCCGCAGAACAGCACCAGCGGCACGGTAGCGGCGAAGAGCACGTCATGCAGCTGCGATGGCGCAATAAGGGCCCAGCTACGCTGAATAAAAAGCGCGTTTAGCACGGTGAAGAAAAGGGCGCAGCCCAGGGTAAATTTTATGTCGTTACACTGTAACTTTCTGACAAACCACATCATCTGCAAACCATTTGTTATATTGATGATGCAAGTGTAGGGACGGAAGATTAGCGAAACCTTAATGCCACAAAACCGGATAACGCCCTTGCACGCAGGGCGTTTAGCGTCTTCACTGTAGTTGAACAACGGTAACCGGAGGTGTGTGTGGCAGAGCAACTGGAGTTTTTCCCCATCCAGAGCCCGTGCCGGGGAATTTGCCAGGTAGACGAGCGCGGATACTGTCGGGGGTGTATGCGCACCCGCGACGAGCGATTTAACTGGCAAAACTTCAGCGATACGCAAAAGCAGGACGTACTTCGCCTCTGCCGCCAGCGTCTGCTGCGCAAAATACGCGCAAACAAGGCGGGTGAAACCGAAGAACCGCAGCAACCTTCACTGTTTTAGCGCGCGAAATGCGTATACTGAGGCCATTACTTCCTTGAGGAAAATGTTATGGTTCAGCGTATTACCCTTGCCCCCCAGGGCCCGGAGTTCTCCCGTTTTGTGATGGGCTACTGGCGCCTGATGGACTGGAACATGTCCCCCCTGCAGCTGGCGAGCTTTATTGAAGAGCATCTCGACCTGGGCATCACCACTGTCGATCACGCCGATATTTACGGCGGTTATAAGTGCGAGGCCGCGTTTGGCGAGGCGCTCCGGCTGGCCCCGGCGCTTCGTCAGCGCATGGAGATCGTGACCAAGTGCGGTATTGCCACCACGGCGAAACCGGAACACGCCCTCGGCCACTACATCACCGACAGCGCGCACATCATCAAGAGCGCCGAGCAGTCGCTGGTCAACCTGGCGACCGATCGTCTCGACCTGCTGCTGATCCACCGTCCCGATCCGCTGATGGACGCCGATGAAGTGGCGGAAGCCTTTCTCAATCTGCACCAGAGCGGCAAGGTCCGTCATTTCGGCGTGTCTAACTTCACGCCTGCGCAGTTTGCGCTCCTCCAGTCCCGTCTGCCGTTCACGCTGGCGACAAACCAGGTGGAAATTTCTCCGGTTCACCAGCCTCTGCTGCTGGACGGCACGCTCGATCAGCTGCAGCAGCTGCGCATCCGTCCTATGGCATGGTCGTGCCTGGGCGGGGGGCGCCTGTTTAACGACGATGAGTTCCAGCCGCTGCGCGATGAGCTTGAAACCGTTGCCCGCGAGCTCAACGCTGAGAGCATTGAGCAGGTGGTTTACGCGTGGATCCTGCGCCTGCCGTCCCAGCCGCTGCCGATTATTGGCTCCGGTAAAATTGAGCGCGTGCGCGCCGCGCTTGCCGCAGAAGAGCTGCAGATGACCCGTCAGCAGTGGTTCCGCATCCGCAAGGCCGCGCTGGGCTACGACGTACCTTAATCCGCAAAATGAGGCTTCTCCGGTGAAATCTCTGCCCCTGGTATACACTTAAGGGGCAAAAATTAACCCGTGGAGGTCATATGAAGCGTTTTGCTCTGGCAGTCGTTACGCTGGCTATGTGCGCAGGGGCGCATGCGGCCAGCGACGAAGTGGAAATGAATCTCGTCACCTCACAGGGTGTAGGCCAGTCCATCGGAACGGTGAAAATCACCGAAACCGATAAGGGGCTGGAGTTTGCGCCCAATCTGAAAGCCCTTCCTCCCGGCGAGCATGGTTTCCACGTTCACGCCAACGGCAGCTGTCAGCCCGCCCTGAAAGAGGGCAAAGCCTCGGCAGCAGAGGCCGCAGGCGGCCACCTCGATCCAGACAAGTCAGGCAAGCATGAAGGACCGGACGGCATGGGCCACCTGGGAGACCTGCCGGTGCTGGTGGTCAATAACGACGGTAAAGCCACGGACCCGGTTGTTGCCCCACGGTTGAAAAAGCTGGATGAGATCAAGGGCAAAGCCCTGATGATCCACGCCGGCGGCGATAATATGTCTGACCAGCCTAAACCGCTTGGCGGTGGCGGGGCGCGCTACGCCTGCGGGGTAATCTGACCCCCAATCGTGCCCGGCGGCGGCGCCTGCTCAAGCTGTGATAGCGAGCAGTGCAGCCGCCAGATTATCGACGCTAAATCCCGCGCGGCCGGGAGAGGGTGGCGGGCCAGAGTATCGCAGATGCGCTGAAGCTCGGCGAGCGTCAGGCTCAGCGGACGCTGCTGAACCCCGCGCTCGCTCATCACGTCCCGCAGCAGGGAGATGCAGACGTCGCGGACCTGTGAAAGCGGGTCAGAACGCGTCTCCCACGCGCGCAGCTGCCAGACGACGTGAGAGCAGTTCAGCAGCACCACGCCCCAGCGCAGCAGCCAGCGGCGGGAAAGAGAATCCTGGCTGTTGTTGAGCTGGCTCACATGGTGGTACACCAGCGACTCATATTCGCTTTCGCGCAGGTGGGGCCTGCGGCTGAGCTGGTCGACAAACCCTCTGCGCAGCTCGCGTATATGACGGCGGCTCTTGCGGGCGTCCGAACCCGGACGCAGCACCGCGAAGGCCAGCCACGCCAGCCCCACGCCGAGGATCTTCGCCAGGTTGTCGTTGAGAAAATCCGCGTAATCATACACCGGCGGGTTAGTGACCGAGATAAACGAGCCCATAAACACGATGAGCTGCCCCCACAGGCCGGCCAGCTTTGGCATCTGCAGCTTCAGCAGCTGCATGGTGGTTAAGAGCGGAAAAAGAAACAGCAGGAACTGCCACAGGTCGCTAATTTGCACCATCAGCCCAAACTTCACCCCGAAGCTGAACAGCGAAAGCAGCACCAGGGTGCGCAGCAGAAGCGTCAGGGAGTTGAAGGGGGAGGCGACGACGGAGTACAGAACGCAGCTGATGGCGGCAAGCGTCAGGGCGGCGCTGCCGGATTCCCACTGGGTAGTGATGCTCCAGGCACCCACCAGCATCAGGGCACAGAAGGTGCGAAAGCCGCTCCACAGCGCCTCTATGCTGTCCGTGTGCCGCGCCAGCGCCGGTCCGCCGGGCACGGCGAATTCAGCGATCGGCGAGGCGTTTTCGACGGCTTTTATCCACCGGCTGCTGCGCAAATACAGGCGACAAAAATAGTTCAGGCGCTGCCAGAAGGCGCGGTGCCGGTAGTCATATTCATCCACCGGCGCGAGCGGGGCGATGATACGCGCCACGGTGTAGATATCGGCATCGGGTTTGGCCAGCGCCGCGAGCAGCGTTTCAATCACCGCGCGGGTATTTCCCGGCGGCGACGGCCAGTTAAGCAGCATGCGGCGCAGGCTGGAGATGGCGCTGGTCATGCGCAGCTGCTGGTGGAGCAGGTAGTTCAGCAGCGCGTTCTGGCGGCGAAAACGGTAGTGGCTCCAGAAGGCCTGAATGCGCAGTAAGTTCATGGTCAGGATCTGGCCGATCACTTTCTCGTGCGCCAGCCGGATATCGTCCCCGGTGTCGGGCTGCCAGAGCAGGCTGGCGTGCTCCAGCAGGCGGGCGTGCAGATTTTTTAACGCCGTAATCAGCGCCGTGCCGTCCGAGGTGCTGGGGAGGATCATCATCATCACGCCCCCGCTGAGGATCCCCACAATCACTTCACAGACGCGCGCCTGGGCGATATCCCATAGCTCGGTGGTGTCAAGCACGTTGACGACCGGAAAGGCGATAATGGCTGCGGTATATCCCGCCAGTTGAAAAGCGTAAGCGACGTTGTTGGTAAAATGGGCGCAGGCCCAGGTGCAGAACCCCAGCCACGCCGCCATGCTCAGAAGAAAGAGCCACGGGTCGTTCAGAGTATGGCCGGCCACGATCAGCGCGGCGGTGGCGCCCAGCAGGCTCCCGGCAACGCGGCCCAGGCTTTTGCTGATCACCCCTCCGACGGTAGGAAAGCTCACCACAGCCGCTGACGTCATCGCCCAGTAGGGCTCGTCCAGGTTCAGGTAATAGGCGACAGTAAGCGCCAGGCACATCGCGATGCCGTTGCGCAGCGCATACCGCCACTGCGGGCGCGTCGCTTTAATCCACGGCGTATTGCGCCAGGAGAGAGCCTGCAGGTTCATCTATCGCGTCCCGATTGAGACGGTGCAGGTCGTGCCCGACACCAGCGTGATATCGTCCGGTAGGGTATCGAACGCGATGCGGACCGGCACGCGCTGGGCGAGGCGCACCCACGGCACGTTGGGCTTGATGTCCGGCACCAGCCCGGAATCCGTCTCGACGCTCTGATCGTAAATCGCGCGGCCGATGCTGGATACGTGACCCTGTAACTTTTGCGAGCCGCTGTAGAGAGTAATGGTGGCCGGTGCACCCTCCTGAATGTGGCGGAGCTTAGTCTCCTCGAAATAGCCCACAGCATAAAAGGAGCGGCTGTCGACCAGGGCGAAAACGGGCTGTCCGGCGGTGGCGTAATTGCCCACGCGGGCTGAGAGGTTAGTCACCCATCCGTCCACCGGCGCGGCGACCACGGTTTGCGTGAGCTCCCACTGGGCCTGTTTAAGCGCGGCTTCAACCACCTGCACGCTTGCCTGCATCGCCTTAACGTTAATGTTGGCCGTGTCTAAATCTTCGGCCGAGATGTAATTCTGCGATAAATGGCGGCGGCGGTTCGCCTCGTTGTTGGCTTTGGCTAAATCTGATTCGGCCTTCGCCAGCTGCGCACGGGCGTTGAGGATAGCGATGCGGTAGGGCGTCTCGTCGATGTGGAATAAAACATCACCCTTTTTAACGAACTGGTTATCCTTTATTAGAAGCGTCGTGATACTTCCGGAAACCTGCGGGGTAATACTCACCTGCTCCGCGCGGATTTTGCCATCGCGCGTCCAGGGCGACTGCATATAAAAATTCCACAGCCACCAGCCGGCAATCAGCGCCAGGGCCAGAACGAAAAGCGTGGAAAAGTACTTCAGCGTTTTAAAAGACATAGTCACCACACGGTCAACACAGCAAGGCCAAGACACACGGAAAGCGCGAACAGCGAGAGGTCCATTAACATCGGGTGCCAGATTTCGCCGGAGTACATCCAGTCGCGAAGCAGGCGGTGCGCCACCAGCCAGATCAAAAAGCCCAGCAGGACGGCTTTAAACAGAGGAGGAAAATAGACTGATGCACCAACAATCAGGTCCTGAAGGGGTAACCCCCCGGAACTTAAGGAGAACGTCACGAGCAGTGATCCTTTGCAGTGGAGAGAGTGCCGCGATGGCCCGGTGAGACGCGACGACGCATCAGCTCTCAGTGTAATTCATACTTATAAATTCGATGAATGCAGCATTGCATTTGTTTTGCCAATACAAATGCTGCAAACTATTCTAAAATCAGTATAATAACTTAGCAAGCTAATTATAAGGAGATGAAATTGGAATCGCCATTAGGTTCTGATCTGGCAAGGTTAGTACGCGTCTGGCGTGCTCTGATTGACCATCGCCTGAAACCTCTGGAATTGACGCAGACGCACTGGGTTACGCTGCATAATATTCATCAGCTCCCGCCCGAGCAGTCGCAAATTCAACTGGCAAAAGCGATCGGGATTGAGCAGCCGTCGCTGGTGCGTACCCTCGACCAGCTGGAGGAGAAGGGGCTGATCTCGCGGCAAACCTGCGCCAGCGATCGTCGCGCGAAGCGGATCAAGCTCACTGATAAAGCGGCGCCCATCATTACCGAGATGGAAGCCGTGATCTGCAAAACGCGGGGGGAGATCCTCTCGGGTGTCAGCCCGGAAGAGCTTGAAATGCTCATCGGTTTGATTGCTCGCCTTGAGCAAAACATCCACGAGCTGCAGTCCCGCGACTGATAGCATAAAAAGGCCTTGCCGATGCAAGGCCTTTTATTTAGCGGAAAACCACCACCCGGTTACGGCCGGTCTCTTTGGCCTGGTACATGGCTTTATCCGCACATTCCACGCACCTTTCGGCGGTAATCTCCGGCGAGTCGGCGGTAAAAACGCCCATACTGATCGTAATCGGCTCTGGCAGCTGCCCCTCGCTGCTGGCTTTATCAACGCTGCTCAGCTTAAGCCTGATGCGCTCCGCCACCTGAAGCGCGGCCTCCGAAGGGGTGTTGCCCAACATCAGCACAAACTCTTCCCCACCGATTCTGGCCGCAATATCCTGCGGACGCACCGAGTCCATCAGCAGGTTTGCGACAAACTGCAGCACCTTATCGCCCTGGATATGTCCGTAACAGTCGTTAATGCGCTTAAAGCGGTCGAGGTCGCTCACGATGACCGAGACGGGCCGGTTCTCTTTCGCATGGTGAAGCGCCTGGCTTAGCGATTCGTAGAAATAGCTGCGGTTGTAGAGCCGGGTAAGCGGGTCGCGAATCGAATTCTGATAGGACTGCTGATATTTCAGATGCGATTCACGGTAAAGATTAAACACGTCGTACAGCAGGACAAAAATAATCAGCAGGGTGGCGACGGTTTCAAATAAGCGCGCGCGATACCAGGCGACATCTTCCGCATGGCCGCCATATAACAGCATCGCTAGCGTAACGATGTAGCACACGCTTAAAAAATTACCGCCCACCCAAAAAAGATTGCGCACGCGAGTAGTCGTCATCAGGGTTAAAAACGCCACAACCCATAAAATGATTAAAATGATATTGATCGCCTGGCTCCACAGCACCATAAACTGCCGGGTTTCATTATCAACCAAATCTAATGAGAGCAACGGTGAATGGCTCGAATAGAACCAGGCCAGCGCCACCGTACAAAAGGTAAAAAGGAAAATGCAGGCCACGACGAAAATATGCGCAATACGGGAAAGAGGATGGTTCCGCAGGGTATAGAGCAGCGCCGACATCACGATCAGTACCGCCATTAAGAGGTGGCGGAACATATAGAAAATCATCGCATCGTTGTAGTTCACCACATTGAACTGATAGAGATCCAGCCAGGCCGGGAAGCACGACAGCGTGCCCACCATCAACAGCGCCGAACCCGCGAAGGCGAAGGCGATAGCCACCAGATACAGCCGCTTTCTGTCACACCAGTATTTCATTGCCATAAAGCAGGCAATAAACACGTGAAAGACCAGCAGGAAAATGGTCAGCGTTGGAAAAAGAAGCGGTGAAAAGGAGGGGACCCAATCCACAAGTTTTAAAAACAGACTCTGTAATAGACTGATAACGGCAATGCAGCCGAAAGAAAATAAAAAATAACGGTTTTTAATGAAGTGACCAATCGCAAGCATAATTTTTTAACAAATAAATAATAAAT
>CAMKZP010000121.1 GCA_946477805.1 uncultured Enterobacter sp. | reverse complement strand
TTATCGATCTGGGCAGCAAGTTCCTGATCCTCCAGAATTTTGCACTGGGGGATACGGTTCCGCTGTTCCCGTCGCTTAACCTGCACTATGCGCGCAACTACGGCGCGGCGTTTAGCTTCCTTGCCGACAGCGGTGGCTGGCAGCGCTGGTTCTTCGCCGGTATCGCGCTCGGTATCTGCGTGATTCTGGTGGTGCTGATGTACCGCTCAAAGGCCACGCAAAAGCTGAATAACATCGCCTATGCGCTGATCGTTGGTGGCGCGTTAGGTAACCTGTTTGACCGCCTGTGGCACGGCTTTGTGGTCGATATGATCGACTTCTACGTCGGCGACTGGCACTTCGCGACCTTTAACCTCGCCGACAGCGCAATTTGCATCGGCGCGGCGTTAATCGTGCTGGAAGGCTTTTTGCCTAAACCCGCCGCGAAAGAGCAGGCGTAAGCATTGATGCCGGGTGGCGCTACGCTTACCCGGCCTACCGAATATGCCGACACCTCTACGCCGGGTGGCGAAACAACATTAAGAGCAATTTGCATGTCTAAATCCGTACAGAGCAACAGCGCGGTTCTCGTTCACTTCACGCTGAAGCTGGACGATGGCTCCACGGCCGAATCCACCCGCAACAACGGCAAGCCGGCCCTGTTTCGTCTTGGCGACACTTCCCTGTCAGAAGGGCTTGAGCAGCAGCTGCTCGGTCTGAAAGAGGGTGAGAAAAAGGCGTTTGCGCTGGAGCCGGATGCGGCGTTTGGCGTGCCCAGCCCGGACCTGGTGCAATATTTCTCGCGTCGTGAGTTTATGGACGCGGGCGAACCGGAGGTGGGGGCAATTATGCTCTTTACCGCTATGGACGGCAGCGAAATGCCTGGCGTGATCCGCGAAGTTAACGGGGACTCTATCACCGTCGACTTCAACCATCCTCTCGCCGGGCGTACCGTTCATTTTGATGTAGAAGTGCTGGAGATCGATCCGGCACTGGAGGCCTGAAATGCAGATCCTGTTGGCTAACCCGCGCGGCTTTTGCGCCGGTGTAGACCGCGCTATCAGCATTGTTGAAAACGCGCTGGAAATCTACGGCGCGCCGATTTACGTGCGTCACGAAGTGGTGCACAACCGCTACGTGGTCGACAGCCTGCGCGAGCGAGGTGCGATCTTCATCGAGCAAATCAGCGAAGTGCCGGACGGCGCGATCCTGATCTTCTCCGCGCACGGCGTGTCACAGGCGGTGCGTAACGAAGCGAAAAGCCGCGATTTAACGGTGTTTGATGCTACCTGTCCGTTAGTCACCAAAGTGCATATGGAAGTGGCGCGCGCCAGCCGCCGCGGTGAAGAGTCGATTCTGATTGGCCATGCCGGTCATCCGGAAGTCGAAGGCACCATGGGGCAGTACAGCAACCCGGAAGGGGGCATGTACCTGGTGGAATCGCCGGAGGATGTCCTTACGCTGAACGTTAAAAACGAAGGCCGTCTGTCGTTTATGACCCAGACCACGCTCTCCGTTGATGACACGTCAGACGTGATTGACGCCCTGCGCCAGCGCTTCCCGAAAATCGTCGGGCCGCGCAAAGACGACATCTGCTACGCCACCACCAACCGTCAGGAAGCCGTGCGCGCGCTGGCTGAACGGGCGGACGTGGTGCTGGTGGTCGGCTCGAAGAACTCCTCTAACTCCAACCGTCTGGCCGAGCTGGCGCAGCGTATGGGGAAAGCGGCGTTCCTGATCGATGATGCGACGGATATCCAGGAAGCGTGGGTCAAAAATGCCGCCTGCGTCGGCGTGACTGCGGGCGCCTCCGCGCCGGATATTCTGGTGCAGAACGTCATTTCCCGTCTGCAGGAGCTGGGCGGTGGCGAAGCGGTTCCGCTGGAAGGCCGTGAAGAGAACATCGTCTTCGAGGTTCCTAAAGAGCTGCGAATTGATGCCCGCGAAGTAGAATAATTTCCTCAGCGTCGGGAAAATGCCGGTGGCGAAAGCTTCCGGCATTTTTGTTTCTGGTTAACTGTGATTCACCAACAACATTCACGCTTTTATCCGCAGGTTAATCGTTTAATCTGCCAGAATGGTGTTGCTGTTCTCCTCGGGCCGGAGACTGAAATGAATCCAGACATCTTTCTGCCACCTCAGGTGGCGTGGGCTACCGGTGCGCTAGCCGGCGGGCCTCTTATCCGCAAAACAACCCTTCTTGCCGATCTCCCCGGCGTCTTCGCCAACGGCGAGGCGTGGCAGTGCGGCGATCCTCAACAAAGCGTCTATGACGTGGACGTCCTGGGCTCTCCCACGGGCGAGGGGGCGCTCTTCGTCGGGGTAACTCACCTGCATGCGGGGAGCGTGGGCGATGAGTTTTTTATGACCCGCGGTCATTTCCACGCGCGCCGTGAACAGGGGGAGGTCTACATTGGCCTGCGGGGCGCGGGCTTGCTGCTGCTGCAAACCGAGGCGGGCGATGCGCGCCTGGAGCAGGTGACGGCAGGATCCGTGCATATCATTCCGCCTTTTACCGCGCATCGCTTGATTAACACCGGCAGGGAGACGCTCTCTTCGCTTGCCGTCTGGCCAGCCGTCGCGGGACACGACTACGCGGCGCTGGCAGAAGGCTTTGCCCTGCGGGTCTTTGACGCCGGGCTGGGTTTTGAGGTGCGCCATGGTTAACTATGGTCTGGACATGATCGTGACCCATCAGCCGCTCGGTTTTAGTTACGGAGACGACGTTACCGGGCCGATGCCGGAGATCCGCACGCTGGATCAAATCCGCCCGTCGCTGCGCGATCCTGATTGCGACGGGCCAGAGCAGGTGTACGCCATCGCGATGGACGTGGCGCGCCTGGCGGACCGCTCCGAGCTTGAAAAACGGATGCTGCTTTTTGGCGTGGTCACCTATGCCGCAGGAACGCTCGGCGATGAGCCGGTTCGCAGCCAAGGGCATGTTCACCGAATCAGCCAGCACAGCGGCTGGTCTCCGCCTGAGCTGTACGAAATCTGGCAGGGTAAAGCGATTATCTACATGCAGGAGTATGTTGATGACGATCCGGGACGCTGTTTTGCGGTGCTGGCGGGGCCGGGTGAAAAAGTGCTGGTTCCTCCCGGATGGGGGCATGCGACGATTTCGGCCTCGCCCAGCGAGCCGCTGACCTTTGGCGCGTGGTGTGACCGGGAATACGGCTTTGAGTATGACGCCGTGCGCGCGCGAAAAGGCCTGGCCTGGTATCCCTTAGTTCAGGGAGATCATATTGTCTGGCAGCACAATAGCCGTTACAGGCCGGGGCGGCTGCAGATGATTACCCCGCGCGGGTACGCCGAGTTCGGCCTTACCGATGCGCCTATTTATCAGCAGTTTATTGACGATCCGGCGCGGTTCCAGTTTATTTCGCGTCCGGATAAAGCGGCAGCGCTGTGGGAAAACTTCCATCCATAAAGAGACCGGGGCATTGCCCCGGTTCGCTTATCCTGCGAACAAACCGGACGCCACCCCTAGCGCGGCCAGTATCAGCAGCAAGATCATCGCGTTGACCGGCGACACGCCGCGTTTGGCCATCAGGTACCAGGTGCCCAGCACCACGGCCAGCGGAAGCAGCTGCGGGAAAATACCGTCCAGCATCTGCTGCACGTGAATGTTCACCCCGTCCCGGGTGACAAACTCCAGGCCGGTGCCGAGCTTCACGTAGCTGGCCGCCACGCCGCCCATCACGAACACGCCCAGCAGTGAGAGCGCTTCCCGCAGCCGGGCAGATTTGCTGCTGACCAGCATCTCCACGGAGCCGGAACCCATCTGGTAGCCTTTCAGAAACAGGAACCAGGATCCCGGGATAATAATCGCCAGCCAGGCGACGGTATAGAACAGCGGGCCGAGGATATTCCCGCCTGCCGCCAGCGCCATCCCGATGCTGAGAAGGATCGGAATGAGCATTCCGGGGATCATCGAATCCCCGATCCCGGCGATCGGCCCCATCAGGCCCACTTTCAGGGTATTGATGGTTTCGCCATCAATCGGCTCGCCGTTGGCTTTTTTCTCCTCCAGCCCCAGCGCCATACCGTTAACAATCGCGCCAATCTGTGGCTCGGTGTTGTAGAACGACGCGTGGCGCTTAAGCATTTCGGTGCGCTGGGCCGCGTCGGGGTAGAGCTTTTTTGCCACCGGCAGCATGCTCAGGCAGAAGCCAAAAGATTCCAGGCGCTCAAAGCTCATCGAGGAGAGATTGTGCATCATCCACGCCCGCCAGCAGCGGCGCAGATCCTTACGGGTGAGTTTACGTTCTTCCATCAGAATTCATCCTCGTCGTCAGGGGCGGGAGCGGAAGCCACGGCCTGCGGCGGCTCGGGTTTGTAGTTGTAATGAATTAGCGCCAGCAGGGCGCCGACGATCACCAGCGCGACCATATTGAGTTTCAGAAACACGATGCAGACGAAGCCCACCAGAAAGTAGATGAGCATGGTGTAGCTTTTGATGATCTGCTTTAGCAGGATGGCGATACCGACGGCGGGCAAGATGCCGCCCAGCACGTTCATGGTGGAGAGCACAACGTGCGGCAGACTGTCCATAAAGCCGCTTATGTACTGCGCGCCGAAAAAGACGGCGATAAAGGTGGGCACAAAGCGCAGCACAAAATTCATCGCCTGCGGCCAGATGGCGCTGTTGAGGTAGATCCCGCGCTCGTCGCCGTTCTCCAGCGCCACGTCCGCGCGATGGTTCCAGAACGAGTTCAGCACCATCATTGCGTTAAAAAGAATGGTTCCGGCGATACCTATCGTTGCCGCCAGCGCGACGGCAACCTCGGGCCCTTTGCCGGAAAGGATCCCCAGCGCAATGGCCGGGTAGGCCACAAAGTTTAAATCCGCTGGCATTGAGCCGCCGGGGGTCACCATTGCGATGTACACCGCCTGCACCGCCACGCCAATCATAATCCCGGTTTTGATGTCGCCCAGGATCAGGCCAACCAGCATTCCGGAAATCAGCGGTCGGGAGATGAGATACCAGCCGCCGGTCAGCCCTAAAAGCCACGGGCTGCTGAGCGCACCCAGATAGCAGAGCAGGCCGATTAAAGACGCTTCGATAATCACGATCGGCTCCTTATTTCAGCTTTTGTCTGGCGTCCTGCCAGGTGTAAAAACTGGCATCGGGCACCAGGCGAAATTCGATCGCGTGCCCCTGAACGCTCAGCCATTCGAACGCTGCCGTTTCATCCGGGGTGACCGACTGATTCGGGCCGATGGTTATGGTGTTAGCGCGCGCGCTCATCGGCCCGACGTTGATTTTCCCGTTGCCGTTTTTCAGGCTAATGCCTGCCTGCTCAATGCGCTGCAGCGTAAGCGGCGATTTGCCGATCACAAAATAGCGCTTCTCGCTGTCAATGACTTTGGGCAGCTTTTCAATTGCGGTTGCCGTGTCGAACAGCCACACCCTGGTGTCTGAAACCGCCCCCTTCATGACCGACGACAGCAGCGGGTCGGCCGCGACGGCATCATCAATCGCCACGATGCCGTCGCAGGGCAGCTCTCTGGCCCAGCGCGTAATGAGCTGCCCGTGGATGACGCGGTCGTCAATGCGTACAAAAGAAATACTCATATGCGGCTCCTTAAAAATCGTCTGTCTGTGCAGTTTCTACCGGTTTCGCCTGTACCAGCGTCGGCAGAGTGAGTTCGAGCAGGCGCGCGGCAGCCTGATGAACATCGCGCGCGTCCATTACCTCGTCGGTTTGCAGCAGCATCGGGAAGTTGACTCCGGCGACCACGGCGACCGGCGGCTGCGTATGCGGGCTAAACGCGGCCTCACAGGCCACGTTCCACGGCGTGCCGCTTTGCATATCGCACAGCACCAGCACGCCGTCGGCGTTGACGCTTGCGGCTTCCAGCGCGGCGCTGAAATCCCGCCGGAAGCCCTCAATTCCCGCCCGTTCCGTCAGGCAAACGGCGCGCACGCAGGGAAGTTCGCCGTACACCATCCGGCCGCTCTCCAGCAGCGCGGCGGCAAGCGGGCCGTGGGTTGCGACAATAAAGTGGATCATCGTTAGCTCCTTACCCAGGCTTTTATAGTCGCCAGGGGCTGCCCGGAATGACGGGCTGACGGTGAAATGCGGTACTCCCCCACGCCTGCCGGAATGATGAACGTTTCGGCGTAATGGACGGTAAAGGGCGCAAACGCGCCGGTTGGGCTGTCGACGATCGCTTCGTCGCCCTCGACCAGATTGAGCACGTTCACGCCGCCGCCGGTGTGGTGCATAACGGGTTCGCTAAACCAGTGGCGTCGGGTTTCGATAAATTCACGCTCGTGCAGGCCGGTGCGCTCTTCGCGCCAGCCGTTTCCTGCCGCGACGGGTTCAAACTGATTCACCAGATGCTGATGCACCCATTGGGTATCGCGCTGCCAGTCGATCGCCTTTTCGCCGTGCTCCAGATGCACCGGGCGCGGCAGGCCGTCCAGGCCCAGACGGCCCCAGTCCCAGAGTTTGAAGGTGAAAATATACGGCGTGGCGCTGATCTCCAGCACCAGAGTTCCCGCACCGGAGCAGTGCACCGTACCGGCAGGGATGAGAAAATGGTCGTGCTTTTTGGCCGGGATCTGATTCACGAAGCGGGCGTCATCAAAGGTTTTCTCCCCGCGGCCCGCGCGGCGGAGATCGTCCATCATCGCCTGCGGATCGGTACCGGTTTGGGTGCCAAGATAGACCACGGCGCCGGGCTCGGCTTGCAGAATGTAATAGCTCTCATCCTGGGTATAGTGCATCCCAAACTGCTGCTGGATGTACTCGGTGAGGGGGTGAACCTGAAAGCTGAGGTTCTGCCCGCCGATGGTATCGAGGAAGTCAAAGCGGATCGGGAACTCTGCGCCGAAACGGGCGTGAACCTTCTCGCCCAGCAGGGCGCGCGGCTCAAGCAGAACCAGATCCTGAGAGGGGATCTCGATCCGCACTGCGCCAAAACGCAGTAACAGGCTGTTCTCCTCGGGCACGCAGTCAAAACACCATGCGTAATTGGGTGCAGAGGGATCGAGATCGAATTGCTGCTTCATCCACTGGCCGCCCCACACGCCGGGATCGAAAAAGGGCACCACGCGGAAGGGCTGCGTTGTCGTCTGCGCAAGCCCGGCCCGCAGGGCCTCGCCGCTGACCATCGCGGGCTGGTCCGTGCGGGTGGTATCCAGTAAAAAATCGGCGCGTCCGAGCAGCGGCGTTTTGTGGCGATCGAAAACTCGCCATTCGACAAAGAAGGCGCGCTTGTAGCGGCGGAGCATATCTTCATCCTGGTTTTCCGCGCCCCAGTTCCCCATCTCACCGCTGCGCATGCGCTGCTGGATCTCCCAGCGCGGCAGATCGGCATACGCCAGCACATCCCCCGGGTGGACGAGCGCCGCGCCGGGGCCATATATGACAATCAGCCCCTCGGTGCACTGGTTGACCCGATCCTGCAGGGCCTGTAGACGCGCGGCATCGAAAAACTCCCCGAGCCGGTGGCAGGAGAGTACGCCAAAGACGCGATCGTCGGTGAGGTTGCGCGCCAGCATCTCATGGATGGCGCGCTCATCCCGTCGCGCGGCTTCGGCGTTAATCGTCAGCGCCGGGCATAGCCGCGGCAGCACGTTGTCTTCAAGTTCGGCCATGCGAACGCCGGGATAGCAATCAATCACCAGCACGGTGCGGCCGCGCGGGCGGGCTTTTGCCTCAAGGACGCGGGTAATCGCCTCCCATCCCTGCCATGCGCTGTCGTCAAAACCCTGAACCGCCACCGTGGGGAATTTGTCGTAAGGTGTCATCGTATCCTCCAGTATTGTGGTTTAAGGTTATTCGATTAACCGAATTTGAGAAGCGTGGTTAACGCGATTAACCCGCCATAAATGGCAACTGAATCCAGATCGGCGGCGGTAGTGTGAAGAAAATCACAGGGAAAAATGCAGAAAATAGGTTATTCGATTAATCTATGGGGGAGGTTAAGGAGATAACATGACGGGAATTACACTGGCCGACGTCGCGAAACGCGCCGGCGTGTCAACGGCGACGGTTTCTATGGTGCTCTGCAACAAGGGCCGCATTTCGCAAAGCACGCGCGAACGCGTGCTCAGGGCGCTGGATGAGTCCGGCTATGTCTATAACCAGACGGCGGCCAATCTGCGCAACCGCAGCAGTAATCAGGTCGGATTGCTCCTGCACGATATCACTAACCCTTTTTACGGTGAGATGACGGCGGGGCTAAGCCATGAAATGGAGCGCCATGAGCTGCTGCTTTTTCTGGCCAACAGCGAGGAGTCCGCAGAGCGACAGCAAAAATTTGTTGATTCGCTGATGCGCAACAGCGTCGGCGGTATGGTGCTCTGCGCGGCCCGCGAAACGCCGCAGGCTTTTTTTGACGGGCTCAAGCGGCGCAACATTCCGGCTATCATGGTTGTGCGCCCGCTGAACGATCCGGATTTTGATTTTGTCGGAACGGATAACTTCTTAGGCACGCAGATGGCGACGGAGCATCTGCTGAGGATGGGCCACCGGCACATTGCGTTCATCGGGGGAAGCCAGAAATCGGGGTCGCGGGCGCAGCGTATCGGCGGCTTTACCAGCAAGCTGCTGGAATACGGCGTAACGCCGAACCCCGCATGGATCAGACCCTCGCAGGCCAGCCAAAGCGACGGCGCGCGGGTGGCGGAGGCGCTGCTGCTTGAGCATCCAAACGTCAGCGCGGCGATTTGCTACCAGGACATCGTGGCGCTGGGGGTGATGCAATGCTTACGCAAGCTGGGCCGCGAGCCGGGGCGTGATTTTGCGCTGGTCGGTTTCGACGACATTACCGAAGCGGCGCTGGTGCAGCCCGCCTTAACCACCGTCTCGGTGGCGGCGAAAGAGATTGGTCGTAAGGCGGGGGAGCTGTTGTAC